>JAKSPW010000002.1 GCA_024404435.1 Clostridia bacterium
AAGTCAGCAGGAACAGCGCCGTGCCGTATACGGACCTTTTAAAGCCGTCACTGTAATCGGAGAGCTTATAAACGGCATACAGCATCAGCGCTCCGCCTATGATATCGGCGAAGAAATACGCTTTTGCAAGTGCGCTCGCAAACGTAATGAAATATCCGAAAAACAGAATACCGAATCCCATTACTCTCTCCTTTCTTCAGCTTCAGTCATCCTTTGCATTCGGATCGAAGCCGCAGCATTTCTTGTATTTTTTACCCGATCCGCAGGGGCACGGATCGTTTCTTCCGACCTTCTGAGTTTTATTGACTACGGGCTTCTTCGGAGAAGATTTGCCTTCTGAGCCCGCAAAGCCCTCGGATACGGGTTTTGCTACCTCAACACGTTTCATATTGGCTCTCGGAACGGCAGAAAGGACCATTCTGACCGTGCCGTGACGGATATTACTTATCATCTCGTCGAAGAAGTCGAAAGCGGCGATCCTGTACTCGGAAATCGGGTTTCTCTGTGCATATGCCTGAAGTCCGATCGTCTCCATGACGGAATCCATGGCTTCGAGATGATCCATCCAGTTGCGGTCAACGTTGATAAGAAGAGCTATGCGCTCAAGCTCACGCATATCGGTCTCACCGAAGACCATCTTTTCCTTGGTCTCGTAAATCTCCATGGCGCGTTTTGTAAGAAGCTCTTTAATCTTCTCGCGCTCGTCTGCGGAGTCTCCCGTAAGACCATTAAAATCGTCGTCCGAGCAAAGAAGTCCTTTATATCTGCTCTTGAGTCCGGAGATATCCCAGTTCTCGATGAGCTCGTCGTGGAGGCAGGTGACAACGTCCTCCTCGATGGTACCGGTAATCATCGAAACGATCTTCTCTCTGAGGTCGCTGTTTTCAAGAACTTCAGATCTCTGCTCGTAGATGATCTTTCTCTGCTGGTTCATGACGTCATCGTATTCGAGGACGTTTTTACGTCTGTTGAAGTTCTGATATTCGAGCTTCTTCTGTGCGCTCTCGATTGAGTTTGAAAGGATCCTTGCGTCGATGGGAGAGTTCTCGTCCATGCCCATCCTGTCGACGATACCGAGTATCTTGTCGGCACCGAACAGACGCATCAGATCGTCTTCAAAAGAGAGGAAGAACCTCGACTCACCGGGGTCGCCCTGACGGCCGCTTCGTCCGCGGAGCTGATTGTCGATACGTCTCGATTCGTGACGTTCGGTTCCGACGACGAAAAGTCCTCCCGCAGCGCATACTTTTTCAGCTTCGGGCTTGATCTCATCGGAAAATTTCTTATAAAGCGAGCGGTAGTATTCACGCGCGGCGATCGTTTCCTCATCGACGGACACCGAATATCCCGTAGCGAGTGCTATGACGTTCTCCTCATAGCCTTCTTTTCTCATCTGAGCCTTCGCCATGTATTCGGCGTTACCGCCGAGCATGATGTCGGTACCGCGTCCAGCCATGTTGGTGGAAATGGTAACTGCTCCGAGGCGTCCTGCCTGAGCGACGATATCGGCTTCTTTTTCGTGGTATTTAGCGTTAAGGACGGTATGAGGGATGCCGACCTTCTTCAGCTTTGCGGAAAGAAGCTCGGATTTCTCGATGGATACGGTACCGACAAGGACTGGCTGTCCTTTTTCATGGCACTCTTTGATCTGCGCGATGATCGCGTTGTCCTTTCCATTCTTCGTCTTGTAAACGACGTCCTCGTGATCCTCACGGATCATCGGCTTATTTGTCGGGACTTCAACGACGTCGAGATTATATATTTCTCTGAATTCGTTTTCTTCGGACAGAGCCGTACCGGTCATGCCGGAAAGCTTCGAGTACATTCTGAAGTAGTTCTGGAACGTGACAGTCGCTATCGTGCGGTTTTCCTTGCGGATTATGACGCCTTCCTTTGCCTCGATAGCCTGATGGAGCCCGTCGGAATAACGTCTGCCGGGCATAAGACGTCCGGTGAAAGTATCGACTATAAGGACCTCGTTATCCTTTACGACGTAGTCAGTGTCGCGGTGCATAATGCCGTGAGCGCGGAGAGCCTGATAGATGTGATGCGAGATATTCGCGTTTTCGGGATCGGAAAGGTTTCCGATGTTGAAGAATGCTTCGGCTTTGGCGATACCGGAAGCCGTAAGCGTCGTGTTCTTTGCCTTTTCGTCGACGATATAGTCTTCCTTGATATCGTCGTGATCTTCCTTGGCGTCAAGCTCCTTGATAACGTGCTTCGAGAGAGTTCTCGCGAATCTGTCGGCCATCTCGTAAAGCGGATCGACGTCGCTTCCCTGTCCCGAAATGATAAGAGGAGTTCTCGCTTCGTCGATGAGGATGGAGTCGACCTCGTCGACTATCGCAAAGTTATGCCCTCTCTGAACTCTCTGCTCCTTATACGTGACCATGTTGTCACGCAGGTAGTCGAATCCGAATTCGTTGTTCGTTCCGTAGGTTATGTCGCAGTTATAAGCGTACTGCTTCTCTTCTCTTGATTCGTCGTGAACGACGAGTCCGGTCTTCAGTCCGAGGAACTCGTGAACGCGCCCCATCTCCTCGCAGCCGAGTCTTGCAAGGTAGTCGTTTACCGTAACGATGTGAACGCCTTTTCCCGTCAGCGCGTTGAGGTACGACGGAAGGACGGCAACGAGAGTTTTACCTTCGCCGGTCTTCATCTCGGTTATTCTTCCCTGATGAAGAAGAATTCCGCAGAGGACCTGAACGTCGAACGGACGCTTACCGAGAACTCTGTCTGCGGCTTCTCTTGCTACGGCATACGCATCGCACAGGATATCGTCGAGCGTTTCGCCGGCGGCAAGTCTTTCTTTGAATACGGCAGTCTGCGAAGCAAGCTCCGCATCCTCCATTTTCTTATATTTGTCAGCAAGAGAATTGATGACCTTCAGCATGGGCATGATCTTCTTGATCTGTCTTTCGCTGTACGTTCCGAATACTTTTGTAACGAGGCTCATGTCAAACCTTCGGCAATGTGCCGCCTTTCTTTATTTGTCAAAGGCAAATAATCTGCCATATTATCACTATACATTATATTATACATCATATCACCGATAAAATAAAGAGCAAATCGAAAAAATGTCTTTTTGTCTCATTCACTTGAAGAAAAAGACATATTGAGTTATAATATTAAAAGATAAGAGGTAAGAACATGAAAAAAATAAACATAGTACTCCACGAGCCCGAAATTCCGCAGAATACGGGTAATATCGCCCGCACCTGCGCCGCGACGGGCGCCGCTCTTCATATCATAAAACCCATGGGCTTCGAGATCGACGACAGAAAACTGAAACGCGCGGGACTCGATTATTGGCATCTGCTTGATATAACGTATTACGAGAATCTGGATGATTTTTTCGAAAAGAATCCCGATTCCGATTTCTACTGTTATTCGACGAAAGCGCCGAGGGCTTATACCGAAGTCAACTACCCCTCCCCCGTTTTCCTTTTCTTCGGAAAGGAGACGAAAGGACTTCCCGAGGACTTTCTCGTTGAGAATTACGAAAGATGCGTCAGGATCCCGATGAGAGAGAATCTCAGAAGTCTGAATCTGTCGAATTCCGTTGCAATCGGAGTATACGAGGTGCTGAGGCAGCACGGCTTTGAAGATCAGATGACCGGCAACACCGTACTTGATGACATAAAGGAAAGAACAAAATGAGGAAACTGCTCGTACTTGACGGAAACAGCATAATCAACCGCGCTTTCTACGGAGTGCGCGATCTGTCGACCAAAAACGGCATGCCGACGAACGCTCTCTACGGCTTTGTAAACATAGTCAAGAGATACGCCGACAGACTGAAGCCGGATTATATGATCTGCGCTTTCGACACTCACGAGCCGACTTTCAGGCACAAAATGTTCGACGAATATAAGGGCAACAGAAAAGGCATGCCCGAGGAGCTCGTCGTTCAGATGCCTTATGCGAAAGCGATCGCATCGGCTCTCGGCTTCAAGGTAATCGAAGCTCCCGGATACGAAGCTGACGACATAATCGGCACTGTCTGCCGTCTCGGAGACGAAGCAGGTGACGTCGAGTCTACCGTACTCACGGGAGACCGCGACTCGCTTCAGCTCATATCGGACAGAACTCACGTCATGCTTATGAGAAACAAGGGAGACGAGTTCTTCGACAGAGATCATTTCTTCGCCGAATACGGAGTCGGTCCCGAGCAGTTCGTCGACGTGAAGGCTCTGATGGGCGACTCATCCGACTGCATTCCCGGTGTTCCCGGTATCGGTGAGAAGACTGCGCTGAAGCTCATATCCGCCGCCGAAACACTCGACAAGCTCTATGAAGCAGAGGACGCGGGCTTTTTCGGCTCAACTCCGTCAGTCGTCAGAAAGCTTTCGGAAGGAAAAGAATCCGCCTTTACGTCAAGAACTCTTGCTACTATTTTCAAAGAGGTACCGACGGTCACTTCTCTCGACGGACTTGAAAACGGCGGCATGGACAAAAGAACGCTCCGTACTCTCTTCCGCGAGCTTGAATTCGAAGCATTTATTACAAAATACGATCTCTTCTGCGACGACGAAATTTGCAGTGACTCGGTTAAAGCCGATACTGAACTTGTCGAAATAACAAAAGAAGAATTCGATAATATTACTTTTGTATCCGTTCCGTCCGTCTCCGTCGACGGAGACACGGCTTACGTCTGCGACGGCGAAAAGACATACGTCTGCGGCGACGTCGGCGTCATCTGCGCTCTCGGCTCTGTTATTTGCCACGACTATAAAAAGCTCTGCAAGACGATAGGCAGCGCAGGTCCCGTGCCGGGATGCGAATTCGACACGATGCTTGCAAAATATCTGCTCGATCCCGGAAAAAGCGTCTATCTTCTGACAACAGTCGCAGATTCTTACGGCATCACGCCCCCCGAAAACGCATCGGGAGAGGCTGCCGTCATCCGCGCCTGCGCCGTGAAGTTAAAAGATGAGCTTGAAAATGCGGGGATGACAAAACTTCTTCTTGAGGTGGAAATCCCTCTTGCAAAGGTTCTTGCCGAAATAGAGCTTGTCGGCTTCAAGATCGACAGAAGCGGGATCAAAGACTACGCGAAATATCTCTTTGACCTCGAAAACGAGCTCGCCGACAAGATATATATGCTTGCGGGACACGATTTCAATATCAATTCTCCGAAGCAGCTCGGTACGGTTCTCTTCGATGAGCTCGGGCTTCCGAGCGGCAAGAAAACCAAAACGGGATACGCTACGGACGCCGACACGCTCCAGAAGCTACGTTTCTTCAATCCGATAATTCCGGAAATACTCTCGTACAGAAAAGTTGCAAAGCTCCGCGGCACTTACGGCGAAGCGCTTGCCGACATGGCAGATGAAAACGACCGCATACATACCTCACTCAATCAGTGCGGTACGGCAACGGGACGGCTTTCGTCAAACGACCCCAATCTTCAGAACATACCCGTCAGGGACGAGCTCGGCCGTGAGCTTCGCAAATACTTTATTGCAGAGGATGAAGATCACGTTCTGATCGACGCGGACTACTCGCAGATCGAGCTCAGACTTCTCGCTCATCTGTCGGGCGATGAAAACATGATCTCTGCCTTCAATACGGGCGTGGATATCCACACGATAACGGCTTCTCAGGTATTCCGCGTGATACCCGAGATGGTAACGAAGGACCTCAGACTGAGAGCAAAGGCGGTCAATTTCGGTATCATATACGGGATAGGCGCCTTCTCGCTCGCACAGGATATCGGAACGTCGAAAAAGCAGGCGGACGAGTACATCAAAAACTATTTCGAGACGTATCCGAAGATCGAGGGATATCTGAAATCCACCGTAGAAAACGCCGAAATAGACGGATTCACGACGACGATGTTCGGCAGACGGAGAAATATTCCCGAGCTGAAAGCAACAAACAAGAACGTTGCCGCATTCGGCAAGCGGGTCGCAATGAACAGCCCGATCCAGGGTACGGCTGCGGACATTATAAAGATCGCGATGATAAACGTTTCCCGCGCACTGAAGGAAGCCGGAATTGACGCAAGACTCATCATGCAGGTCCACGACGAACTGATTGTTGAGTCGGCACTTTCGTGCGCCGATGAAGCAAAAGAGATTCTTGTCAGAGAAATGCAGACTGCCGCTTCCCTTGCCGTTCCCCTTACGGCTGAAGCCGGCGTCGGAAGATCGTGGCTCGAAGCAAAATAAAAAACTGCCGAAAGGCAGTTTTTTTATAATAAAATATTGACGTCGAATTTTTCTCCGCACTTCGGGCATTTCACGGTATGCTTTCCGCCGACGTTAGGCAGCTTCACTATCGCTCTGCAATGACTGCATTTGCGGAAGCGGGCGGTTTTTATATATCTGAATCTGTCGAAAAAAAGCTTCAGCTCGATACCGATATTTTTCTTGATTTTCAGATATTTCCTGTTTTCCGCACTTCTTTTCACGGTGTTCTTTGAAAAGAATCTGAAAAGCGTATATGCAAGGACCGCGTAAGCGGCAATATAAACGTACGGATTTCCGAAAAAGAGGTTAACAAGTATTATTATGACGTATACGACAAGCGTGAACTTACCGAAGCTGTCAATGCCGCAGCATCCTCTGAATACACTTAAGAGCTTATCTCTGAATCTTCCCATTTGATACATCCTTTCTATATTTATTTTATCATATCGGGAAGACAAAGTCAAGTTCACCCGAGTTCCTCTGATATCTTATGCGTCAGGAATGCGGTATATTCACCGAGCCTTTCAAAATCCATGGAGGCAGAATATATTTTTTCGAGCGCAAAATGGTGTTCTCCGGCAGAAGAAAGGCGTTTTTTTACCTCATCGGCGCATGATGAGATTATTTTGGAAGCAAGCATTGTATCACTCCGCACTTTCGTGGGCTTTTCTTTATCCGTAAATCGCCGTACGTTTATCTCATTCTGAGAAAACACGTCATTAACGGAAAAGAGAATTCTCTTTTCGGGCAGATAGACCTCGTTTACAGTTTTGAATAACGGATCGACGGTATATATTACGTCTGCACCTGTCCTCTTCAGCTTTTCAAGGAGCGACAACATATATAAGTCTTTTTGAAACGTTACGCCTTTAACGGAGTATACGGTATCTGCAGTAATACCGAAAGGATCGAGTCTTACAGCGCCCTTCATTCCGACAGCTCTTGTCGCGGCTCGGATAATTCTGCCGTTTCCTTCGGAAATTTTCAGCTTTTTTATCAGTCTGTCAATTGATTTTGAGCACTTATCCGTGTCGATTAGTTCTTCGCTTTTTTTCAAAGCTCCTTTATACACTATTTCAGCTGATTTTGCATATCTTGCAGCCTCACGGAACAATTTTCCTTTTTCTTCCGTGTGAAGGATTACTTCATCTGCTCTTTTTTTTAATTCTTCATCATTCCGGAATACCGACAGATCGACGAGAGACGATCTTGCACCGGGATACTTCATATCGAAAGTATGAGGTGCCGTTCCGTCTGCAATACCTATTCTTCCGTCAAGCACCACTCCGTCAAGAGAGTCGGCGTCCGAACTGCACGCAAATCGTACTGCATGATGACCGAGTTTTTCGGCTTCTTCTGCTATCTTTTTCATCAGGGTACTTTTCCCCGTTCCGGCAGCGCCTTTGATGATATACAGCCTCTCAAGTTTTCCCTCGTCGAAAGCATCAGTCATTAAAACAAAACCGTCTCCCGTATTCTGCCCGATAAAAAAGTCTCCGAACTCCGCCTTTTTATATTCGATAATATTCCTCACCGCAGGACCTCCGCTATATTATTTCATTACATAATATGTTTTTCCCGCGATTCTTGATAAAAAAAGAAGACATCTTTCGATGTCTTCTTTTTGTTTTAAGCTCAGTGAGGAAGCTCAACCGAGAAGTAGTACATAGCGTCTACTCCGTCAACACTCTTGCTGAACAGCAGTCCGAACGTATCGTCGAGTACCGACATATTTCTCGGAGAAGAGATGTAGAGCGTCGTGTCCTTGCAAGGGAACGTTGTGCCGTTCTCGTCCTGCATCGTGATGCCTTCCGCATACTTTGTGAACGCAGAACCGTCTGCAGACTTCCAGATCTCGATGTTCATCGGGTTAGCCTGTGTTCCTGTGTCAACGAGCAGGAAGTAGATAGTTCCGTCGCTGCCCTGCATGATAACGGGAGCGTAGTTGCTCTTCTTCTCAGCAGCAGTGAATACGATCTTTTCGTTCTTGATCTCGGTCAGATCCTGAGCGTAGATCGCGTGGTACATGTAGATCGCAGCAGCCTTTTCCTTATGCGTGTAGAGGACGTGAATCCTGCCGGAAGCATCCATGAACGTGCAGCCGCTTGCGTAGTTGTTCATGGACTGCGTCGTGCAGAGACCTTTTGCATTGGGAACGTATGTAGGCTCGCGGATCGTTTTGACTTCAACGTTGTCTACCGTCGGGTCAGCGACCTTGCAGATGTAGAGAGCATCCCATGCGTATCCGGAATCCGGAGATGCGCCGTTGAAGGTGACTCCGAGTTTTTCGCCGAGATAATAAGCCTTGACGTCTCTCTGACCGACGAATACGAATCCGCCGTCATCTGTCGGGTATGCGTTGAAGTAAGCAAGTCTGTACTCATTCTCAACCCAGTGGCAGGTCGTGTCCCACGTATGTGTCGTGGTATCGTAAATGAACCATGCAAGGTATCCGGGGATATCGCCGCCCGTGTAGAGAGCGTAGATCTTACCGTTCTTGTTGTCGATCACGGGCTGAGCGTAGCCGTAGCCGTGAACACCGGTCTTTACGAATGCGGGAGATATAGCAGACTTAGTATACTCGCCTGTCTTTGCGTCGATCTCGTAAACGATGAGGTGAGCGTGTTCGCCGCCCTCATTTCTGTCAGCTTCGTCGCCGAGCGTGAAGACCGTGACAAAGATCGTGCCGTTTCCGTTATAGGAAATGTTCGGGCGGGAAGCGCCGTTGTTGTGGTAGTAGCTGTCGGTGAACAGAGTCGTGGTAATTCCGTCCTCGATCTTGTTGACGGCAAAGTCCATCATGTCAATGTCCGAATAGTACTCTGTCAGATACGTTGTGAACGTGCCGTATTCCGTTCTGACTATCATCGAATGGTGACCGCCGTGGAGTCCGGAAGGTCCAACGTCAACATCACTGCGCTTTGCAAGCGAAACCTTCAGTCCGTCATCGTTCTGATACAGAACACCGAGACTGTCGGGATTCGGATCATAGAGCTTTCCGATGGATTCCGTCTTCTGAGCGTCGCAGTCAACGCACTGGTAAGAGATCGTGCCGGCTTCGTAGATCGTAGCATCTTTTGTTACTACTCCCTCATCCCAAGTGTGGCTGCCCTTTGCGGGAGTGATGATCTCACCGCAGACTGTGCAGACGATGTCGCTCAGGCATCCGTCGTTCTCACCGATAACGTGTCCCGTTGCGGGAGCGATAACGCTGAGGCAGGTCGTGCAGATCTGAGGCTCCGTGCAGGTAGCAGCTTCACCGGGCGTGTGAACGTGATCGGGATAAAGCTCTACGGAGACGTAGTAGTAGTTGGCAAGATTATCGCCGTTCGTACCTATCTTATTCGTATCTTCAAAGAAGAGAACGCCGAGTGTACCGTCAAGGACGGAGTTGTTTCTCGTGCTCGTAACGATAAGCTTCGTGTAGTAATCCGGAGCGTATTCGTCTGTTGTCGTGAGTTTGAAGTTGTCAATGACTCTCGTGAACTCTCTTCCGTCGTCGGAAGCCCAGATCTCGAGGTTGGCATTCTTCATCTTGGAGCTTTCGTTCCATGCAACGATATAGAACTTACCGTTCGCATCCTGCGTCATGCCCATCGTGTACGTGCCCTTGGCATCCGTAAAGTCGATGATCTGGTTATAAATGAGCTGATCGTTCTTATCGAAGATAGCGTGATGATGTTCCTTATTCTCCGTTTCGTAATAGATGATATGGAAGTCACCGTTCAGATCCTGGAAAGCCGTACCGGATTCACCGTAGTAAGATGCGGTGACGTAAGACGTCTTCTGGAGAGACGGGTTCTTTGCTTTCTTTGCGTTGTAGATCGCTCTGTAATCCGGAACGTAAACGTCCGTTACTTCGATCTCTTCCTTGGTTGCATCCTTTACGTGATAGAGATAGATAGCGTCGAAGACCATACCTGTCGTCGCCTTGATCACGTCGTCAACGCCGAGCCAGTTTGTAAGTCCTACGTAGTTATCTGCAGGTCCGCCCTTGACGTCTCTCTGACCGAAGAAACGGAAGCCTCCGTTACCGTCAGCGTATGCGTAGAAGTAGCAAGGTCTGGAGTCAACTATGACGGAATAGCACTCTGTATCCCATTCGTCCTTTTCGGTGTCATAAATGAACCATGCAAGGCATCCCGGGAGGTCGCCGCCGGCATAGAGACAGTAGATCTTATGATTCTTGACGTCGGGAATAGGCATCGAATAGCCGTATCCGTGTGAGCAGAATCCTGCGCCGCCGTTCCAGACAAGCTCGAAGGACGGTCTGTAAGGAGCCTCGGAGATGACGGTTTCCGTCTTCTCGTCGATCTTATAAATGTTCATCCATGCTTCCTCATAGAGGTTGGCAAGCGTGGAAACGTAGATAATGCCGTCTTCACCGGCGAATACTTCGGGCAGGCAGCTGCCGGATGCCTCCGGGAACTCGCCTTCCATAATAACGTGGCAGCCCTTGTCAGTGATCTTTACAAGCTGGAATACGTCGGAAATATCGTTGTATCCGTCTTCCTTCTCGTACGATGACGTAACAAATACGGAATATACACCGTACTTCGTGCGGAGGATCTTGTTCTCGTGTGCGCCGTGAGTACCGATGCTGCCGTCGCCGGGCATCCAGTTGCCGTCTTCATCTTTAAACAGATAAGGATTGGAAACCGTGATACCGAGTTCTTCGTTCTGGACCTGGATACCGATTCTGTCGGCTGTCGGCATATCCTTCGGATAGAAGACCTTCTTCGGGATAGCTTCCGTCTCTTGAGCACCGCATCTGCCGCAGGTATAGGTCAGAACGCCCTCTTCGTCGTACGTCGGAGCTGTCGTGATCTCACCGTCGTCCCAATTGTGGCCGAGAGCTGCAACGAGCTCTATGCCGCAAACCAAGCACTTCTGAGGCTCCGTGCAGGTTGCTTCAGCGCCCGGAGTATGTCCCTTTGCGGGAGCAAGTTCAGCGCCGCAGACCGTGCAGTTCTGAGGATCCGTGCAGGTTGCTTCTTCGCCGGGAGTATGTCCCTTTGCGGGAGCAAGTTCAGCACCGCAAACCGTGCACTTCTGAGGATCCGTGCAGGTTGCTTCGGCACCCGGAGTATGTCCCTTTGCGGGAGCAAGTTCAGCGCCGCAGACCGTGCACTTCTGAGGCTCCGTGCATGTTGCTTCGGCACCCGGAGTATGTCCCTTTGCGGGAGCGAGTTCAGCGCCGCAAACCGTGCATTTCTGTGCCTCCGTACAGGTTGCTTCAGCGCCCGGTGTATGTCCCTTTGCGGGAACGATGATCTCACCGCACTCTGTGCATACCTGAGGCTCGGTGCATGTTGCTTCATCACCCGGAGTATGCGTGTGTGCAGGTTTGATTTCTTCCTTGAAAGCAACGAATCTGACAGCGATAGCTGCGATCTCTGCTCTCGTTACGGATTTCTTCGGATTGAAATTACCGTTGTTGTCGCCGCCGACGAGTCCGGTACGACGGAGCAGCTCGACTGCATCCTTTGCCCACGAGCCGATGTCTTTCTTATCGGCAAACTCACTGACGGAGGATCTGTCTCCCTGGAAATCGATTCCTTCGAGAGCCATGAATCTCTGGAACATAACGGCGAGTTCCTGACGGGAAACTGATTTGTTCGGAAGGAACGTTCCGTCACCGTAGCCGTTGACTACGCCGACGCTGTTAGCCCAACCGATGTAGGGAGCGAACCACTTTTTCGCACCGACGTCGGTGAACGTCTTTGCGGCAAGCTCCGCCATTCCGTCAAGCTCGGCGTTACCGAGTCTTGAAAGAAGCGTTACGAATTCGGCTCTCGTCATGTATGACGTCGGGGCGAAGATCGTCTCCGACTGACCGCCCATGATACCGAGTTCATAAGCTGCTTTCACGTCTTCATAGTACCATTTGCCTTCCTTCACGTCCGTAAACGGAAGACCTGTTCCCGCAGCGGTCGTCGGCATGACGATAGCCGCCATCATGACTACTGCGAGAATGAGTGAAAGTAGTTTTTTCATATATTCTCCTATCCGCCCGAAGGCTTTATAAACACAGCAGACCGCAGGAAAAAAATCCGGCCGTCTGCTGCATATATACTATTTATTTGACGAACTGCTTATAGAGGAAGATAAGTGTTTCGGTAAGATCTTCGCTGTCTTCCGAAAGGAGACCTGCACCGACAGTGCTGTCCTGGATGTACTGTCTTGCGAGCTCTGACGTTCTCTTATCAACTCTGTCAGCGGAAAGTCCATGAATTTCCTGATATACGGAAGCAGACTTTTTGGCAAGATCGTTGAAGAAGGGTTCGTTTTCTTCGGTGATGAACTCAAATCCGACGTACGGGTTGGGAGCGGAATCAAGGTTCTGCTGCATCGAGTACTTCCAATCGCTCATCGGGATTCCTTCACCGGGATACGTGAGGTATACGTTGCCGGTATCGACGATATTCATCGAATACGTGTCGTTGAGGATCTTGATCGTATCCTCGCCGTTTACTTTCTGCTTGGACCAGTTGACTCCTTCAACACCGTACTGAAGAATGGTTCTCAGAGTTTCATCGGTATTGAGATACGTGATGATCTCCATCGATCTCTTGACGTTCTTGGAATACGTGCTGACCGCGAATGCGGATTCGAAAACGTCGTCAACGTCTCCGACGGGTACTGCATGGATGTTAACGTAGTAGTCTTCGGAATATTCTTCCATCGTTCTTGCGTCGCCTTCAATGACACCGACGGCAAATTTCTTGCCTTCGGGATTACCGTCACCGACGTAGCCCTTTGAAAGAAGCTTGGTCATCATGCAGAACGTGGGACGGAAGTCCGTAGTCTGAAGAACGCTTGCGGGCTCTGCTTCTTCGGAGTTTGTAACGGGGCCCTTGATCTGTCCGCCGATAATGGACCAGTTGCCGTCATTGGAGAAGTAAACCATGTTTGCGGAGTCGACCTTACCGAGAAGAGGTGTGACGCCGGGGAGATTCTGACTGCCGATATCGTTGATGAAGTCTTCGCAGTCAAGGAAAGTTGTCAGTTCATCGGGATCGTAATCGTACTGTTCAACGAGTTCCTTGTTTACGAGAAGAAGCTGATACTTGCCGAGTGCGTGGTTATTGGGCACGCAGTACGTCTGGCCTTCAAACTTGGCAAGCGTGAAGAACGTCGGGTATATGTAAGAGTAAAGCTTTTTTCCTACGTCGTTGAGGTCTGTGTCAAGAGCTTCGACGAGCTCGTCCTTGACGTAACCGAGATACTTGTCATATCCCTTTATAAGGAAAATATCAAGCTGGTCGTCGGCGACCTCGGGATAGATCGTGATCTTCTGACCGAACTCGTTGACTTCGGTCTCGACGGCACCCGTATCGCTTTCAAGTGCCTCGGCCTCAATCACGTCTTCACCGTCTTCGGGGATCACGCAGTTGATGGCGTCCTCGATCTCCTGAAGTCTCTGAGATTCCTTAGCCTCAGCGGCTGCCTGCTTGACGTCGTCGATCGCCTTGATCTTGGCGTCGATGACTTCCTGATATTCTCTGCTCTTTACGGCGTGAAGCTCGATAGCGGTATCGTACTTAGCCTGTGTGAGCTTGTTGATCTCTGTTTCGACACGTTTGACGGCATCGTCGGTCGTCGTATCATTTGTCGGGATCCACAGAGAAAGAGTCATCGGTTTACGGACTTCTTCTACCGTGGTCGTTCCGTCACCTGTTTCGGCGGAATCGTCTCCTGCGCCGCAAGACGAAAGGATCGGCATCACGAGCATAAAGAGACACATGACGATGCAGAAAAGCTTCTTGTTCATTTAGGAAATCCCCCTTGATAACTGTACCTTTTCAGGGTACTATAGGAAAAAATATTTCTTTATACATTATACAACGAACACGTCCTCTTGTCAAGCAAAAATTGCTTTATTTAAGGGAGTATTCGGGCTTATCGGACAAACATTTCCGAGTTGTGAACGAGCATTGGTCACAACTTACAAAAACGCTGTCCGGTTTTTGTTTGTTTTGACAAACGAGGGCAAATCAGAGGTCTCCGAGGAAACCCTTGAGGACCTTTGCTCTGCTCTGATGTCTGAGCTTTCTGAGAGCCTTTGCCTCGATCTGTCTGATTCTTTCTCTCGTGATATTGAACTCGCTTCCGACTTCCTCGAGCGTACGCGGACGTCCGTCGTCGAATCCGAATCTGAGCTTGATGACCATTTCTTCTCTCGGAGAGAGAGTATGGAGAACCTTTGCAAGCTGCTCCTTGAGAAGCTGCGTGGATACTGCCTCGGCAGGTGTGGGCGTGGAATCGTCCTGAATGAAGTCTGACAGATGCGTGTCATCCTCTTCGCCGATAGGCGTCTCGAGAGAAACGGGCTCCTGCGCCGTCTTGATGATCTCTCTGACCTTGTTCGGGTTCATGCCGAGCTTTTCGGAGATCTCTTCGATGGTAGGCTCGCGGCCGAGCTCCTGAAGGAGCTGTCTCGACGTTCTCGATACTCTGTGGATCGTTTCGACCATGTGAACGGGAATACGGATCGTTCTTGCCTGATCGGCGATCGCTCTCGTGATAGCCTGTCTGATCCACCACGTTGCATAGGTAGAGAACTTGTATTCCTTCGTGTAATCGAATTTTTCGACTGCCTTGATGAGTCCGAGGTTGCCTTCCTGGATAAGATCGAGGAAGAAGATGCCCTTGCCGATGTAGCGCTTTGCCACGGAAACGACGAGTCTGAGGTTCGCCTCGATCAGCTCGTTCTTGGCTTTTTCATCGCCCTCCGAGATTCTGATTGAAAGCTCTTTTTCTCTGTCTCTCGTGAGGAGCGGGATGCGGCCGATGTCCTTGAGGTACATTCTGACAGGGTCGTCTACGGCAACGCCTTCGTCGGAAAGGAGCTTTTCTATGTCGCCGCTTCCTTCCTCGGCTATATCTTCGGAGTCGTCATAGTCGATGTCAAAATCGTCGTCATCCATGAATTCATCGATGGCATAGTCTGTGTCGGAATCAAAATCCGACTTTTCGGTGTCTTCCGGAAACTCGTTTTCGAGATCCTTGATTTCTGTGTCTTTCGTGTTCATAATTCTCCGTCTCTTTTTTATAAAAATTTTATTTTTTGTTTCTCTTTGATGAAATGATGTCTTCGAGAGAAGACGAGGCATTGCCTGCTATCTCTTTTCTGAGTGCCGAAGCGTAAGTCAGATAAGCCTTGTCGTCGTTTGACAGTTCCCGCCTGCTCATCTGCAGCTTGACCGCACGAGAGACCTCTTCCTGCGGGAAATTTTCGACGAGATGGCTGATGCTGAAGGAGCCTTCCCTGTTCTTCTCGACAATGAAGGAAAACAGACGTTTGCCGAGATCGGTAAAGAAGTCATCTTCTTTGAGCTCTTCCCCGTCTACCTTCAGTGAAACGTACTCGGGGTGTATGAGAAGGATTCCGATGACCGATTCTTCAAGCCTTGCCGTACGCGGTGCTTTTGCGTAATCCGGATTTACTCTGTCCGATACTCCGGAGGTTATGCGTATGAGGTTTTCGGTCTGTTTTTTCTTCTCGCCGCGGGCGTTTCGGCGGATTATCGTCTCAACGTCGTGTTTCACACTTTCCTTTGAAAGGGCGAGCGCTTCTGCGGTCTTTCCTATGTAAATGTCTCTTTCTATTTTTGAATAAACCGAGGCGATCTCACGGCAGAGCTCGTCCGCCGCCTTGATCTTATCGTCGGCGTTTTCCATGTTGTACTTCGATACCGTCTTTTCGATAACGTAGTCAAAGCGTGACCGGCTTTCGTCGAGAAGCCGGCGGAACTCTTCCTTGCCGTACTTCTTTATGAATTCGTCGGGGTCTTTGGCGCCTTTCATAACGAGGATCTTTGCATCCACTCCCGCTTCACGGAGGAGTCCCATCGCTCTGTCGGTGGCTTTTTTACCGGCTTCGTCGCCGTCGTATGAAAGGATGACCTTGGAGGTGTACCGTTTTATAATGCGTGCGTGCTCGGAGGTGATCGCCGTACCGAGCGTTGCCACGGCGTTCGTGAAGCCCGCGGCGTGCATCGCGATGACGTCCATGTAGCCCTCACAGATAATGAGAGCGTCTTCGGACGAGTTCTTGGCATAATTGAGTGCAAACAGATTCTTGCTCTTTTTGAATGCGGGAGTATCCGCGGAGTTCAGGTACTTCGGCTTCGAGTCGTCGAGCACTCTGCCTCCGAAAGCGACGATATTTCCCGACACGTCGATGATCGGATACATGACGCGTCCTCTGAAGATATCGTAATACCCTTTATCGCCCTTGGCGATAAGATATCCCGCTTCCATTTCCTCGTTGGAGTATCCGAGGCTTTTGAGGTGCTTCATGAGAGCGGAGCCGCGAGGCGCGTAGCCGAGTCCGAAATGCTTTACGACTGCCGACGAAAGACCGCGCTCTCCCGCAAGGTAAGCTCTGCCGGGAGCACCGACCGTATCGTCGAACAGCATATCGCGGAAGAACTTGGCGGCGTCCGTGTTCATCTTGAGTATCCGCGTTCTGCTCGGTCCGTCGGGAGCCGTCTTGCCGTCGAATTCCGGAAGAGTTATTCCGGCACGGCGCGCAAGGAACTCGACTGCCGAAACGTAATCGAGGTTTTCCTGCCTCATGATGAAGCTGATGACATCTCCTCCCGCTCCGCATCCGAAGCAGTAGAAGCTCTGTGTGTCCTTATAAACGACGAAGGACGGCGTTTTCTCACTGTGGAAGGGACATAAGCCCTTGACGTTCGATCCGGCTCTCTTGAGCGTTACGTAGGACGAGATCACGTCCTCAATGTCACATCTGTAGCGAATATCTTCAATTATACTGTCAGGTATCATATTATTTTCCTCACTTTCTTATTATTCTGTGTCTCCTTACAGTATTTTGTCATTAAATCTCGGTGGGAGTCTTCCAGACGGACGGAACGAAAATGTTCGTATACAGGTCGATGGCGTATCTGTCCGTCATGCTTGACAGGTAATCGCAGACGCAGCGCTTGACCGGTTCCGTTTCAAGCTCCTTTTTGAAGTATCCCGTCATTTTTTCGGGATATCTCACGAAATAATCGAAAAGCTGCTCGAGCATTACCTTAGCCGTGGATTCCTCGTGCTTTGCGACGGGATTGCGGTAGACGTTCTCGAAAAGGAAGTCACGAAGCTCGTCAGTTGCCTCTGAGATCTCGGGAGTCATCTTTATCTTGTCAAGCTCGGCGCTTCCTTCGATCACGGCGTTGACCATCGTGTTGATCCTTCCGCTGTGCGTGTTTCCGAGCACGTCGCGGAGCGACTTCGGTATATCTTCTGTCGAAAGAATTCCCGCGCGGCAGGCATCGTCGATATCGTGGTTGATGTAAGCGATCCTGTCGGCGTATTTCATGATGGAGCCTTCAAGAGTCGCCGCCGTGTTGTCTCCAGTATGGTTGACGATCGCGTCCCGGACCTCCCAGGTAAGGTTGAGGCCTTCGCCGTCGCGCTCGAGTTTTTCGACGACACGGATGCTCTGCTTATAATGTGTAAAATCTTCCGAAAAACACTTCTGCATCACGAACTCACCGGCGTGACCGAACGGTGTGTGACCGAGGTCGTGTCCGAGTGCGCCCGCCTCGCAGAGGTCCTCGTTGAGCATCAGCGCTCTCGCGATGATGCGTGCGATCTGCGCAACTTCAAGCGTATGCGTCAGACGCGTTCTGTAATGCTCCCCGGCGGGAAGCAAAAAAACCTGCGTCTTGTGCATAAGTCTGCGGAAGGATTTGGAATGAAGGATCCTGTCGCGGTCACGCTGAAACTCTGTTCTAATATAGCAGGGCTCGCACGGATAGTCTCTTCCGCGCGTATTCTTAGTAAGAAATGCCTTCGGGGATAGAGTCGCTTCCTCGCGTTCATAGAAAATATCGCGAACGGTTTTCTTCGTTTCCGACAAGATATCATCTCCTTCAACTTTTTTGCACATATAATATACGCAAGTTTTACTTTTTTTACTTTTTCGGGATCAAAGCGGGAACAGTCTTTCTTCGGTATTTCTGATAACGACTTTTCCCTGTCCTCTGGAGAGATCGAAAACGTATGTTTTAATATATTCGGTTTTATCTTCGGGTACTGCCGCAACAAGCGTGACGTCTGCCCCGAAATCGGTTTTTTCTTCGGCTATGCCTTCGTTTCTGAGCGTTACGGTCAGCTTCTGATACTCGGAATATCCGACCGTTATCTCACAGATCGAAAAGCTTCTGTAAACGGCAAATCCGGCGTTTTCTATTGCTTCTCTCGCGGCCGCGGCATAAGCTCTCGCAAGTCCCGCTGTACCGAGCAGCGTGCCGCCGAAATATCTCGTGACAACGACGCACAGATCGTCCGCTCCGCAGGTTTTGAGAGCGTTCAGCGTAGGATATCCCGAGCTTCCCTGCGGTTCTCCGTCATCGCTGCATCTCGCACACGCTCCGCCGTTCAGATAATATGCCCAGACGTTGTGGGTGGCGTCGGAATACGTCTTCTTTATAAGATTCACGTATTCCGCGGCCTCAGCTTCGCTCTTTACGGGAACGGCGTGCCCGAGGAACCGTGACTTCTTTTCGACGATCTCCGAATGTGCCTCTTTCAGCAAAGTGATCTTTTCAGCCATTATACCTCTTCCTTACTTACGTACGACGAATATCTGCCGTAAAGCTTTTCATCAAGCGTTGCGGTAACCGTGATACCGTTTTCGGTATATTCGCATTCGACGTTATCGGCGTTTGAGTAAAGATCGCTGACGATGGCTCCGGCAGACGTCGGCAGCGTGAGCGTCACGCGTTTCTTGCCCTCACCGAGCATCCTTTCGAGTTTCGATATCATCTCGTCAATGCCTTCGCCCGTCAGTGCGGAAACTGCAGCATATGAAACGTTCGGGTCACCGTCGGGAAGATTCCACGCGGGAGAGTCGACAGTCGCCGCGTCACATTTATTGAAGACGTACAGCTTCGGCTTGCCGTCGGCACCGAGCTCGGTCAGAAGCTCTTCCGTGACCTTGAGCTGTGCCTTTGCCTCGGGATCGGAAGCGTCGATAATGATTATGAGAAGATCGGAATAAACCGCTTCCTCGAGTGTCGAACGGAAAGCTTTTATGAGATGCGTCGGGAGATTTCTGATAAAGCCGACGGTATCCGTCAGAAGTACGTCCGAGCCGCACGGAAGAGTGAATTTCCTCGTCGTTGTGTCAAGTGTCGCGAAAAGCTTGTCTTCAGCAAGGATCCCGGCTTCCGTAAGTCTGTTGAGAAGTGTTGATTTGCCGGCGTTTGTGTAGCCGACTATCGCGCATCTCTTCATTCCGGAGCGTTCTCTCGAACGTCTGATGACCTCGCGGGAGCGTGCGACCTTTTCAAGCTCCTCCTCGAGTGAAACGATACGGGAGCGTATGCGTCTTCTGTCTATTTCGAGTTTCGTTTCGCCGGGGCCTCGTGAGCCGATCGAGCCGGATGGAGCGCCGCCGAGACGGGACATTTCGCGTCCGTGTCCGACAAGTCTCGGTGCTGTGTATTTGAGCTGAGCAAGCTCGACCTGAAGCACGCCCTCCGCACTTCTTGCGTGAGCAGCGAATATGTCGAGGATCAGCATGCTGCGGTCAATGACCTGCACGTCGGAGTCGATCTCGTCTTCGACCGCCTTGATCTGTGACGGTGACATTTCACAGTCGAAAACGACGAGGTCTGCTTCAAGATTTTCGCAGAGCTCTTTCAGCTCGGCACACTTTCCGCTGCCGAGGACGGTTCTGTGATCGGGAGCTTCTCTGACCTGAGTGAGTATGGCGACGGCTTCTCCGCCCGCAGTTTCGAGCAGCCTTTCAAGCTCGTCGAGGCTCGCCCTTGCGCTGTCCTCATCGTTTGAAGAATAAACGGAACAAAGTATTCCTTTTTTGTTTTTGTTTTCGGAGTTCATTTTAACCTCCTTTGTCAAGGATAGAAAAATCGGGCAGGACTCCGGTGTTCCGTTTTCCTACCCGACTGTTTTCGGAAATAATATAAAGAATTATTTGCCACTCATCTCAAGACGCTTCTTGAACTTATCAACACGGCCGCCCGCGTCAACAAACTTCTGCTTACCGGTGAAGAAAGGATGGCACTTAGAGCAAATGTCAACACGGATCTCGCCGTTAGCGTCTTTCTTTGTGGAACGTGTCTTTACACTCTCGCCGCATGCGCAACGAATCGTTACTTCCTCATAATTCGGGTGTATTCCTGTTTTCATGTCTTTTCACCTCATTAAAATCTTACTCGCGTAGAAATGATTATACCATAACGGTTTTTGTTTTTCAATAGTTTTTTCAAAATTTTTTATCTTTTTTTGAAGATATTTCAGACTTTTGCGGTAATCTCTTCCCTCAGGTGCTCGATTATCTTTTTTTCGAGCCGTGAAATGTACGATTGCGATATGCCGAGTCGGTCCGCGACCTCCTTCTGAGTCATCTCGCGCCTTCCGCCGAGTCCGTATCTCATCTCGATTATTTCCCTCTCGCGCCACTCCAGCATCGAGACGGCTTCTCTTACCGTCTTTTCATCTTCACTTCTCTCGATGCCTTCGCTCACAACGTCGTCATCCGTGCCGAGAACGTCGGAAAGAGACAGCTCGTTTCCGTCGCGGTCAACGTTCAGCGGCTCGTCTATCGAAACGTCTCCCTTGTGAGCGGAGTTTTTTCGAATGTACATCAGTATCTCATTCTCAATACATCTCGACGCGTAGGTCGCAAGCTTTATGTTCTTCTCGGGCTTGTACGTGTTCACGGCCTTGATAAGACCTATCGTTCCGATCGAGATAAGATCTTCGATGCCCGTTCCGGCATTATCGAATTTCTTTGATATATAGACGACGAGACGAAGATTATGTTTTATCAGCTTGTCGCAGTTTGATCTGTCGTGCGCCATTTCTTCGATCGCTCTTGCCTCGTCCTCCGGGTCAAGCGGCGGAGGAAGCGACTCCGGCCCATTTATGTAATATACGCCCCTCGGCCTTCTCTTTCCGAAATATTTTCTGATCAATATAAAGATATTTTTCATTTTTTCTCCTTTACAACAGCTCTGCCGGTACGATGCAGTCTGCCGACAGCTCGTCTCCCGACAGTGCGATAATAGCCGAACACTTCTTTCCTCCGACGGAAATACCGTCAATATTCATCCCGACAAGCAGTGACTCACCTCCGACGGTTTTCATCGGTATTGCTCTGATCTTTTCTTTGTATCTTTCGGGTACGGCTGCCCCGCAGAAAGCGCAGCAGAGGTCTGCTGCATCGTCTCCGAATAATTCATTCGAGATTTTTTCAGACAAAACGATGACGGGCTTTCCCGAAAAAGGATCTTTAAGCAGGTTTCCGCTGTCGACGAGTCCCGTAACGCTGACTGTCTTTTCACCGTTTGTCAGGGACACTTCGGTCTCTCTGATCTTTTTGCTTCTCCCGAGCAGAGAAAACAGCACACATGCGAGAAACCCTCCGACACCCTACACACCCCTCGCCGTGCTCTCCCTCCTTATCACCTCGCCGTGCTCTACGGTCACACCGAGTGACGAAACTGCGGTCATGATCCCGCCGAGCAGAAGGCCGCCGCTCCACAGGACGGAAACCCGTGTAATAAACAGCTTTATTCCCGACCTGCCGAAAGCCAGAAGCGTCATTACTGCGGAGCAGACGATCCCGAGTGCAAGTGACTGAAGTCTTTCCGTCGACAACGCCGTAATGATGACGGAAAAAACTCCGCCGTATGCGGCTGACAAAGCTATTCTCCTCGTCTTCATTTCGGATCGTGTGAACCGTCCGGTCATATACAACGTCAGCGCATCCATGCTGAAATCAATCAAAAAAAGAATATCCGCGTAAAGCTCCGTTGACATCACCGCCTGTCCTTTTATCTGTCAGTATTATATATTAGGACAAGGCGGGCTTTATGTCACTTTACGCGGATAGTAAAAAACCTGCGATGACGCGCAGGTTTTATTGTTTTAGAGTGGTCTGAGGAACTGGCGGAGGCGGCGGGCGACCTTAGAGTGTCCGGCGTCGTTCGGCCGGAGGCCGTCGG
>JAKSPW010000020.1 GCA_024404435.1 Clostridia bacterium
CGTCAGTTTCTGGGGGTGGTCGTCGTGAGATTTGTCGCGTGCTGGGGGACGTCGCGCGGTGCCTCTGGTAGATGCTGGTGCTCTTCGGCTTGTGCTCGTGTTTTGCTAGCTGCCGCGTCGTTGTTAACCGATGCCTGAAGCGTATGATATCCGGGAGTCAGCGTTATCGTCTTATCGGTGCCGCCGTCAAACTTTGCGACCTTCGCTCCGTCGACGTAAACCGTGATCGAATTCGCGCTTTCCACCGTGATCGGTATCATGAGCCTTATGCCGACGATGATCCGATCCATTTCGGACTTTTTTCATCGCAAGCCTTGCAAGCAGGACTGCAGCAGTGAAATAAATACCTGTCCCATATTTTCTTATTTGTTCTGACGGTAGCTGTCGATCATTTTTTTGATCTCGTCAGCCTCTTCGTCTGTGATCTCCTTTCCGTTCATGAATGCCGCGAGGAATGCAGGCAGCGAGCCCTTGAAGGAATTGTCGACGAACGTACGGCTTTCGTTTGAGTGGAACTCCTTTTGCGATACGATAGAGCGCACCGTGCCGTTTTCGTTTACGAAAAGACCTTTTTCGCAAAGTCTTCTGAGTACAGTATAAGTGGTGGACTTCTTCCAGCCGAGCTCTGCTGCGCAAATCTTTACGAGTTCAGGGGATGCGACAGGCTCTCTTTCCCAAATGATGTCCGCGAATCTTGTTTCGATTGTTCCGAGCTGATAATCCATGATCTCCTCCGCTTTTTTGAATGATCATTCAATTTTTTTATTGGCCTGCATATAGTCTACAACAATAAACCAAATTTGTCAAGACTTTTTTTCACTCGCCTTGTGAACATTTGATACTTTTGTGGTAAAATATGAAAAAAAGGATCGGAGAAGAAAAATGAAAATAGAAAAAATAGACGGAAACTTCAAGGTGGAAAGCACGATAAAACGCGAGGGGATCAGGTTTTTCGACGCTAAGGAAAAGCCGTTCAGGATCTGCGGCCTGATGCGCGAGGACGACCGCTACGTCCGCATGCCGGGAGAGGTCGCCGCGAGAGTGAACGACGGCGTGAAGGATCTGAATTCCTGCACTGCCGGGGGCAGAGTCCGCTTCGTGACCGACAGCCCGTACGTTGCGATCGCGGTCAAGTACAACGTGATGTACCGCATGCCGCATTGCGCCAACACCGGCGGAATCGGGTTTGACCTCTACGCCGACGATCTGTATGCCGGCACGTTCATCCCCGGGGACTCGGACACTCTCGAGTCGGTCGTCGATCTGCCCGATAAGGGCACACACACGATGACGATCCATTTCCCGCTTTACGGCGGAGTCGACGAGCTGTTCATCGGACTTAAGGAGGGCTCCGTCCTTCTGCCGCCGCCCGACTACCGCACGGAGAAGCCCGTCGTCTTCTACGGCTCGTCGATCACGCAGGGCGGATGCGCGAGCCGCCCCGGAAACGCCTACGACAACATCATATCCCGCATACTCTCGTGCGAGCACGTGAATCTCGGCTTCTCGGGCAGTGCGCGCGGAGAAAAAGAGATCGCGGAATATATCGCCTCGCTCGACATGAGCGCGTTCATTTTCGATTACGACCACAACGCACCGAATCCCGAGCATCTCGAAAAGACGCACGAGCCGATGTTCAAGGTGATAAGAAAAGCCCATCCCGACCTGCCCGTCATCATGCTCTCGAGGCCGAACTACCACCTTGACGGAAACGGCATCCGCCGCATGGAGATCATCCGCAAGACCTATGAAAACGCCGTGGCGGCAGGGGACAAAAACGTATACTTCATCCCGGGTCCCGATCTGATCGAGGAGAGGATCAGAGAGTGTGCGACCGTGGACGGCGGTCACCCGAACGACAGCGGATTCGTCAGCATGGCGTATGCGGTCGAAAGAGTACTGAAAAACGTGTTATAAGAGGAAAACGAAATGGAAATGAAAAATCTTACGGACTGCTTTGAACTTTCAAACGGCGTGAAGGTTCCCTGCATCGGCTACGGCACTTGGCAGACTCCCGACGCTGAAGCGAAAGAATGTGTGAAGACCGCGCTCGGGCTCGGCTACCGCCACGTCGACACCGCATGGGCTTACGAAAACGAAGCGGGAGTCGGCGAGGGGATCAGAGCCTCCGGCGTGAAGCGTGAGGACGTCTTCCTGACGACGAAGCACTGGATCACGGAGAGAGGGTTTGAAAAGACCGTCCGCACGATCGAGGACTCGCTTAAAAATCTCGGCACGGACTACATCGACCTCTACCTCGTCCACTGGCCCGCAGTCGCAAAGCGCGATGCCGCGTGGGAGGAGACGAACGCCGAAACGTGGCGCGGATTCGAGAAGGCGTACAAGGAAGGGAAGCTCCGCGCGATCGGAGTATCCAACTTTGAAGAAAAGCATATCGAATCGCTGAAAAAGTATGCGACGGTCATGCCGATGGTCAATCAGATCGAGTTCCATCCGGGCTACACACAAATGGAAAACGTGAAGTATTCGCAGTCCGAGGGCATGCTCGTCGAGGCGTGGAGCCCGCTCGGAAGCGGCGCGGTGCTGAAGGACGAAACGCTTTGCAGTATCGCCGCAAAATACGGCAAATCGACGGCACAGCTCTGCATCCGCTTCGCACTGCAGTTCGGAGTGCTCCCGCTTCCGAAATCGGTAAATCCCTCGCGTATCGCGCAGAACGCCGAAGTGTTCGATTTCGAGATCACGGCTGAGGACATGGCAAAGCTCGCCTCGATGCCGTGCCTCGGATTCTCGGGCTATTTGCCGGAGAATGCTCCCGCGGACGCGCTCGTCTACGGTGAATGAAAATGGAAAGAACAAGACTCCTCAAAAAAGAAATAGAAAAAAAGCCCGACGGGAAGCCGGCGTTTTCCTATTTCCGATTTTATAAGCTTTATGACGGCGACACGGCCGACGTTCCGCGGCTGCGCGCCGAGTCGGTGGCGTCACTGCTCGAAAACGTGCCGCCGCATATCTACGAAAACGACCTCATCGTCGGAAGCGTCCGCGGTGTGCTCGCAAGCCCTGACGATTCCGTCTCCGGGGCGTGTGAGGAGCTCTGCGGAAAAATCGGTGAGCGGACCTTCCTGACCGGAGTCGATCATTTCGCGCCTCATTACCGCATGATGCTCTCCCGCGGCATCCCCGGGATCTTTGCAGATCTCGATGCCTCCGAAAGGGCGCACGCATCGGACGCGAATCGGGTGAAATACATCGGTGAGATGCGCCGCGTATGGACGGGTTTTTCGGAAATGGTGCGCTCTTACGCCGAAAAAGCCGAGTCTCTCATCGACACCGCCGGCTATGACGAAGGGCGCCTCCGCGCGATCGCATCACGGTGCAGGGCACTTCTTGAGCACGCGCCGGAGCACTTTGACGAGGCGCTTCAGTTCGTGTGGTTCTGCCACATTGCCTTTCAGCTTGAGGGCCGCTACGCGATGGCGCTCGGCAGGATCGACCGGTATCTCCTTCCGTTCTATCTGAAGGACACGGAAGAGGGCAACCTCACGAGCGACGGCGCCCGTGAGATGCTCGAAAACGTGTTCATGAAGATTTACGAGCGCCGTGCCTTTTTCGGCGGAGACGACGTCGTGAACATCTGTATCGGCGGCACGGCATTGGACGGCTCGTGCGACGTGAATCCGTTGAGCTACGACGTTCTTCACGCCGTCGGCGGGTGCGGCATCCCCGGCCCGAACCTTTCCGCAAGGATGATGAAGGACACGCCCGTCGAATTCTACGACGAGTGCCTTAAGGTCATCGGCACGGGACTCGGTTACCCCGCGATGATGAACGACGAGGTCAACTTGCCGGCGCTTCTGAGCTACGGCTACGACGAGGAGGACGTGGCGGATTACTGCATGGTCGGATGCATCGAGACCGTCCTTCCCGGAAAGCAATGGCCGTGGGGAGACGGCAGATTCGGCACCCCGCGATTCTTAGAACCCATTTTCAACCACGGGCACGGGATCATGTCTGACGGCTTTAACGTTGACACGGGTGACGTTTCGGATATCGTCTCGATGGAAGATTTCATGAAAAAGTTCGAGATACAGCTCGCGTCAGGCGTTGAATATTACGTAAAACACACCTGCGAAAGATCGGTCTGCGAAAACGAGGCTGACAAGACCTCCCCGATGCTGTCTCTCTGCTGTCCCGAGTGCATAGAGCGCGGGATCGATATCAATCTCGGCGGCACGAAATATCCCTCGTCCCACGGTGTGTGCCTGATGGGAGTCGGCACGACGGCGGACTCTCTCGCGGCGATAGAGAAGACGGTCTTCGTCGATCACACGCTGACGCTTTCGCAGATCGGCGAGGCGATAAAGGCTGACTTCGTCGGCATGGAGGACGTGAGAGCACTTCTGAAAAGCGCGCCGAAATACGGCAACAACGACGATTTCGCGGACAAATACGCGGTATGGTTCGTCGATTTTCTCACCCGCGAATTCAGAAAATATCACATGCCCGACGGCGGTAATTTCTATACCGCCATGGCGGCAAACACCGCGAATATATACTCCGGTCTCGGCACGGCGGCGACTCCCGACGGCAGACGCGCGGGCGAGCCTCTGTCCGACGCGGCGTCCCCGACGTACGGCGTCGACGTGAACGGCGTGACCTCGACGGTCCTCAGCCTGACGAAGCCCGATTACAGCGTCGTCGCCTGCGGCTCCGTCGTGAATCAGAAATTCATGCCGGACGCTTTCGCCGACGGAAACAGAGAAAAGCTTGCCTCTCTTCTCCGCGTGTACTTCGCGCGCGGAGGACAGGAGATGCAGATCAACGCGACGTCCCCCGAGGTGCTGACCGATGCGATGGAGCATCCCGAAAAATACGGCTCGCTCGTCGTCAGGGTTTCGGGCTTCTCCGCGCATTACGTGACACTCGACCGAAGAATTCAGAATGACATCCTGCACAGAACTCAGCAGAGAATATAAAAATCAGGCGGAATGATCCGCCTGATTTTTTCTTATTAAAGCTTAAGGCTTAAGACTTAAGACTTAAGGCTCAATATCTTCCTATCTCTGCGAAGGGAATGTCGACCACGTCCGAGATAACGTTGCCGGGGAGGAGTGTGTAGTCTCCGTTTGCGGCATCCTTGAAGTAGACTGCCGTGTTGTAAGAGAGCACCTGGTTGTTCTCCGCCGTGCCGCCGAACTTTTCGACGTTCTTCGAGATGTTGAACTCTCTGCTGCCGATCTCAAAGTTGTCGCGGATGGTCACGTTGCCCGTGTTGCAGATGAAGTTTCCGCTGTCAATGTCGTCTGCGTTGAGAGAAACGCCTGCAAGAGCCGGGAACTTTTCAGCCCAGATGCCGTTTCTGAAATCGAATTCACGCAGGCTTCCCCAGAGTTCTTCCATGTTGCCTCTCTCGGTTTCGGGGTTGGCACAGAAGTCGAGGAACAGAGCCTCGCCCGTCAGCGTGCTGTTCTTTGCGTATTCGACGAACTCATCCGTGAAGCCGTCCCAGACCTTGATGCATTCGTGCGAGATCTTGTCGTACGCATACAGATCGTAGCCCGTGCAGTCTCTCGTGTGGATGATCACGTTGCCGCGGAAGGTGTTGTCACGTCCGGAGGACAGGAAGCTGCTGCCGGACACGTTGTAGAAGATGTTTCCGTAGACCTCCTGACCTGCAAGCTCGTCGTCGAGGTAGACGCCGTTGCCGCAGCGGTTTTCTTCGGAGAATCCGACGTCGGCGATGACGTTGTATCTTATCGTGACGCCGTAGTTCGACCATCTTCTGCCGGAGTAGATCGCGCCCATGTCGCCCGTGTTCTTGACCACGTCGTGGAGGTAGTTCTTCTCGATCAGGATGTCGTTGCCGTCTTCATAGAACAGAGCGTAATGCGGGCTGTTGTACAGCTCGTTGTGAGTGACCTTGATGCCGACGCCGTCAACACTGATGCCGGCGTTGTAGGTCGTGTATCTCTGAGCGAAATCGTGTACGCAGTTGTTGTCGATGACGTTGTTCGACGGTGTCAGCGTTTCTCTCTCGCCGCCGAAGACGGTGATGCCCTTGCCGCCGATATTGAACACCTCGCATCCGCGGATCGTGATATCGTTTGCGGGGTCTTTGTAGATCTTGTGCGAGCGTCTGTAGTCGGTCTGCGCGGAGAGATCGATGCCGTGCTCTCTTATGTTCTTGAATGTGCAGTTCAGAATGGAGATGTGATCGACCGCTCCGTTCTTGACGAGGCCGCTGCCCGCGACGTTTTCGACGGTCAGATTCTCAAGAGTCAGATATCTCGCGCCGTTCAGCGTGATCGCGTTGCCGCCTGCGGCGATGGAGCATCCGTTCTCGCTCGGATCGTAGATGTAAAGCGAGGAAGTCTTTGAGTCGTAGTAGTATTCATTCGACTTGTCAAGCTCCTCGGAGACGTTGTAGATATAATATCTTCCGTTGCAGACGTCGTTGATCTCGTATCCGCCCGAGAAGCCTGCGGGGTCAAGAGTCAGGACGTTGGTCGCCTTGTCGTATTCGGCGTAGGAGTCGTTGGAAGCCCAGTCGTAAGCAAAATACGACTTGACTCTGATACCTTTGACCTCGTGATACTTCTGCGCTCTGTCGATAACGCCCGTGCCGAGCGTGATCGCGTGCTCGTTGACGTAGCCGTAAGCCGAGCGGTCGTATTTGATCGAGGCTTCCATCGCTTCATACCAGTTCGGGTTTCTCACGTTGCGCATGAACATGTCCTCTCCGCGCTCGCCCACGTTCGGATATCTTGCGATAACGAGGGCCTCGTTGCCGTTGAACACGCTGATGTCGGAGGGAAGAGAAGCGGCATATCCGGAAAGGTCGATCTTCTTTATGTGAGAGACGTTTTCAGCGAAGAAATGCGTCTTCTCCTCGGCAGAAAGCTCCTCGTAGGACGAAGCGGGAAGGACGATGCCTTCGCCGATCGAGACGGTGCCGTTATAACCGACGTATCTGACGGACACGTTCTCGTTTCCGCTGTCAGCCGTGCCGAACACGAGGCTCTCGTGATACGTTCCGCCCTCGATAGCGACTACTATCTCACCGGACGTGCCGCCTGCCAGCATGCCGCGGACTGCCTCTTCAGCTCTGTTGATCGTTCTGAACGGAGAGTCCTTTGTGCCGGAATTTCCGTCGTCACCGCTTCCCGAAACGTAAACGTCTGCATCGGGAACGGAACTGTAATCCGGTGCCGTGTACGTCGAGATGAGCTTCGGTGACTCGTATTTTTTGTGTGCCATTTCGCAGAATCTGTTGAGGATCGCGGCTACCTGCTCGCGCGTTGCGTATCCTCTCGGGTCGAGGACAGCCGTGCCGCCCGAGGACGTGCCGGTGATGATCCCGTTGACGTTTGCCCATGACAGAGCGTCAAGAGCGTAGGAATGTACTTTTTTGACGTAGGGATAGGAACTGATGTCTCCTCTGTCGTCGGTGAGGAAGCCGCAGTAGTTTTCCATTCTGACTATCATCGCCGCCATCTGTTCTCTCGTCACCGGATCGTTCGGCGCGAAGGTGCCGGTGCCGACACCGTTGACGACGTCGTTGGCCTTTGCCCAGTAGACTGCCGGTCCGTACCACGACTTTTTGTCAACGTCGGAGAAGGAGTAGAGCGCCCTGACTTCTTCCGTGTATCCGTTACTGACTGCAAAGCGGTAAAGGATCGTGGTGATCATCGCTCTCGTCGTCTTGCCGGTGGGATTGAATTTTCCGTCGCCGACGCCGTTCATCAGCCCGTTATTGTAACAGAACATGATGTTTTCATAGCTCCAGCGGGACGTTTTCACGTCGGTGAACGGAGACTTTTCCTCTGCGGCGAATGACACGAACGTCATAAGCTGCATCACGACGAGGATGACAGATAAAACCTTTAATGTTTTTTTCATTTTATCCTCCTGAAAATATTAAAAATCAGAGATCAACTTCGGTATAGTCTCTTGCGATCTTCACGGGGATGCCGAGCTTGCTTTCGAGTGCCATCAGGCGGCCGACCTTGTTGTCGGTGTAGTGGTTGAAGACGAGCAGACCGAAGTCGCAGCCCGCAAATCCGTCCTCGCACTGCTGAGGCTCGACGTGTGCGTTCTCGCAGACGACGACGTCGTAGTGCTCGGTGTGGATGGAATCCGGGAAGTCGGTGCGCGCAGAGTTCATGTCGCCGCTGAAGAGGATCTTCTTGCCCTCGCAGGTGACGATGAAGCCGTGGGACGAACCCGTGTGCGGGGTCGGGAAAGCCTCAACCTTGATTATGCCGTCGTCGAAAACGGGGCCGTTTTCGTATTTTGCAAATCTCACGCCGTCCTCACGGAGAGTAACGTCGTTTGCTCTGTGCCAGTTCCTTATTGCGTCGACACCGTCAGTCTTCGGCAGGAAAATGTCAACGCTCACGTCCGTGAAGTACCAGCTTGCGAGAGCCGTGAACGGGATGAGTCCGTCGGTGTGGTCGTTGTGCATGTGAGTGATGAAAACAGCCTTGACGTCGGAAATTTTGCGTCCCATCGTCCTGAGGTCGTCTATCACCATGATGCCCATGTCGATGAAATAGATGTTCCCGCCCGCCTCGATCATCGTGCAGGACATTCTTCTGTTTGCCTCCGGCAAGCCGTGGCTCGTTCCGAGAAATCTGAGTTTCATGGTTTTGTCTCCTTATGAGCTTTGTTGTCAGTTTGATTTTAACACAAAAACGGCTTTTTTTCAATAAACCCAACCGCAAAATGTGGTTTTCACCAAAAAAACGTGCCGCTCTTTGGCGATAACGACGAAAAAAACGTTTTCGCTTGAAAAGAATAGGAAAAGAAGTTATAATACTTGTAAGTTTAATAACAAAAATTCAATTCGGAGGTAATTGTTCATATGAAAAAAACACTGGCACTTATTCTGACTGCGCTTCTTGCGGTGTCACTTACACTTGCGGTGTCCGCCGGCGCGTATAATCCCGCGGGCGGCTGCAAGACGGCTGTCAACGTCTGCAAGGCAGATCCCGCCGCCGTCGTCAAGGACGGCATCATCGGCGAGGGCGAATATCGCGAGATCGAAGTCAACCGCGATCCCGATGCGACCGACCTCATGCTCTCCTACCTCAACGCAGCTCAGTATACACAGGCAGAAGATTTTTTGCAGAACGTACACTTCTACACGTCGTGGGACGAGATCCACGGACTGAATTTCGCCATCGTGTCAACGCTTCTTGAAGACCCGTGGTGCGAGACTCCGCTTCCCGCTCCGAATGCCGGCGACGGCTTCCTCTTCCAGTTCGGCTCAATGTACAGAGTCTGCGCGTCGGAAGAGAACAAGAGCCTTGTTAACCGCGGTATCGGCATCAACACCACGACGGGCGAGATCCTTATCGGTGACTACGACGAGAACGGCTATACGGGTTCTCTCGACCTGCAGGCAGGGCGTGACTACACCGTCGCCGTCAACGGCAGAACGGTCACGTATGAATTCTCATATCCTCTCGCATCCGTAGTCAAAGCCGAAAACATCGTCGACGGTGCTCCGACCGAAGGCTACACGGTATGGATCGACCTTACCGCAACGGGCGGAAGTGTCGGCAGAGAGCAGGAAAACGGCGCGATAACTTATGCAATATCGCTCGGTGACTCCGGATACATGGCAACGTGGAATCAGTTCACCGAGCCGTCACATGCAAAGGCGGTCTTCACGAACGATCCCGTAGTCGAGGCAGCACCCGACACGACGACGGACGCAGATATTGATCAGCCCTCGTCCGGCGGAGATTCGGAAACACCCGGCACGGAAGACACGACCGGCCCCGTCGACACCGATAACGGACAGAGCGAAACGACCGAAACGAAGGGCACCGAGCCCGTCGCTCCGAAGGAAAACAACGTCCCGACCGATACGACGAGCAGCGAGACCGCAAAGGAAAGCGGCAAGGCTCCGGCAACGGCAGACCCGATCGTGACAGCAGCTCTCGTTTCCGGCGTATCCGCACTCGGCTTCACCTTCTGCAAAAAGAGAAAATAATCATAAAAGCTGCGAATGATTTTTCCCGGAACCTCTTGAAAAAGAGAAAAAAATACACTATCACATAATCGGAGGTAATTGTTCATATGAAAAAAACGCTGGCACTTATTCTGACTGCGCTTCTCGCGGTGTCCTTGACAATTGCGGCCTCCGCCGGCGCATATAATCCCGCGGGCGGCTGCAAGACGGCTGTCAACGTCTGCAAGGCAGATCCCGCCGCCGTCGTCAAGGACGGCATCATCGGCGAGGGCGAATATCGCGAGATCGAAGTCAACCGCGATCCCGATGCGACCGACCTCATGCTCTCCTACCTCAACGCAGCTCAGTATACACAGGCAGAAGATTTTTTGCAGAACGTACACTTCTACACGTCGTGGGACGAGATCCACGGACTGAATTTCGCCATCGTGTCAACGCTTCTTGAAGACCCGTGGTGCGAGACTCCGCTTCCCGCTCCGAATGCCGGCGACGGCTTCCTCTTCCAGTTCGGCTCAATGTACAGAGTCTGCGCGTCGGAAGAGAACAAGAGCCTTGTTAACCGCGGTATCGGCATCAACACCACGACGGGCGAGATCCTTATCGGTGACTACGACGAGAACGGCTATACGGGTTCTCTCGACCTGCAGGCAGGGCGTGACTACACCGTCGCCGTCAACGGCAGAACGGTCACGTATGAATTCTCATATCCTCTCGCATCCGTAGTCAAAGCCGAAAACATCGTCGACGGTGCTCCGACCGAAGGCTACACGGTATGGATCGACCTTACCGCAACGGGCGGAAGTGTCGGCAGAGAGCAGGAAAACGGCGCGATAACTTATGCAATATCGCTCGGTGACTCCGGATACATGGCAACGTGGAATCAGTTCACCGAGCCGTCACATGCAAAGGCGGTCTTCACGAACGATCCCGTAGTCGAGGCAGCACCCGACACGACGACGGACGCAGATATTGATCAGCCCTCGTCCGGCGGAGATTCGGAAACACCCGGCACGGAAGACACGACCGGCCCCGTCGACACCGATAACGGACAGAGCGAAACGACCGAAACGAAGGGCACCGAGCCCGTCGCTCCGAAGGAAAACAACGTCCCGACCGATACGACGAGCAGCGAGACCGCAAAGGAAAGCGGCAAGGCTCCGGCAACGGCAGACCCGATCGTGACAGCAGCTCTCGTTTCCGGCGTATCCGCACTCGGCTTCACCTTCTGCAAAAAGAGAAAATAATCATAAAAGCTGCGAATGATTTTTCCCGGAACCTCTTGAAAAAGAGAGAAAAATACACTATCATATAATCTGAAAATACCCGCATACGCGGACAAAAGAAAGGCGATAAACATGATCAGTCCCAACGAAAAAATCAGAATAGGTATCATCGGCTGCGGCGGCATCGCAAACGGAAAGCACATGCCCTCGCTGAAGAAGCTTCCCGACGTTGAAATGGTCGCTTTCTGCGACATCATCGTAGAGAGAGCAGAGAAAGCAAAGGCAAACTACGGTACGCCGGATGCAGCCGTTTACGAAGATTATAAGAAGCTCCTCGAGGACAAGACGATCGACGTAGTTCACGTCTGCACACCGAACAGAGCTCACAGCTTCATCACGGTCGACGCTCTTGAAGCAGGCAAGCACGTCATGTGCGAGAAGCCGATGGCGATCAACTCCGCTGAGGCTCTCAAGATGCTCGAAGCAGCAAAGAGAACGGGCAAGACGCTCACGATCGGTTATCAGAACCGTCAGACTGCCGGCGCTCAGTACCTCAAGAACGAGGCACTCGCAGGCACGTTCGGCGACATCTACTATGCAAGAGCACTCGCACTCCGCCGCAGAGCAGTCCCGACGTGGGGCGTGTTCCTGAACGAGTACGAGCAGGGCGGCGGTCCGCTGATCGACATCGGAACCCACGCGCTTGACCTGACTCTCTGGACGATGGACAACTACAAGCCGAAGTACTGCCTCGGCACGTCCTATCATTCACTCAACAATCAGACTCATACGGCGAACGCATGGGGCGACTGGGATCCCGAGAAGTTCACGGTCGAGGACTGCGCGTTCGGCTTCGTCGTGATGGAGAACGGTGCTACCGTTTCCGTTGAGTCTTCATGGGCACTCAACTGCCTCGACACACACGAAGCAACGACGATCGTCTGCGGCACGAAGGCAGGCGGCGACCTCATCAACGGTGTCCGCATCAACGGTGTCCGTCAGGGACGTCAGTATTCGTACTCACCCAACCTCGAAGCAGGCGGCGTGGCATTCTACGACGGTGACGGCGACGCAGACCCGTCCGCTATCGAAGCACGTCAGTGGATCGCAGCTCTGAGAAACGGCACGCAGCCGTGCGTTCTCCCCGAGCAGGCTTACACCGTAACGAGGATCCTCGAGGGTATCTACACCTCCGCAAAGACCGGAACGATCTTCACATTCTAATTAAAAAAGAGCCGCAAGGCTCTTTTTTTATGCTCTTGTGCACGGCACAAGAGCATATTATGAACTTTCGCTGTGCGAAAGTTCAATTCATGCGCGAAGCGCAATTCATGACGAAGTCAATTCATGCGGCACAGCCGCAATTCATCTTTTAATGTACGGATCTTGCTGCACGAAGCCGGGAAAGTAACCGGTTGGAGCCGCGCCGCTTGATGTTAAATTCGCACGGCGACCCGCCGAAATCCCGCATGATTTTTTGTTTTAGACGCT
>JAKSPW010000200.1 GCA_024404435.1 Clostridia bacterium
CGACGGGGGGGTTCTCGGGCGTCGCGGCGCAGGAGACGAGAGTCACGGCGAGGAGGACGAGGATGAGGAGGGAGATAACGTTTTTCATGGAAACCCCTTTTTCAGCCTTAAGCCTTAAGCTTTTTATTTGTTCATTTCCGCCTCGGCGGAAATGTTCCGTAACACACCCGCAGGGATATATCACATTCCGAAGGAATATATCACGCGCCGAAGGCGCACATAACTGCCAAGGCCTTAAGGCTTTAGGCTCAGATCCCTCACCGTCCTGCGGCAGATCGCGGCGAAGTACGCGATCTCGGCGGCGGCCGTGAGTGTCCACGAGAAGACGTAGAGAAGGTAGAGCGAGTCTACCGTCCCGAAGTGCGCGAAAACGGTGTAGACCCAGATCACGCGGAAAACGCACGAGCCCATGATCACGATAAAGGTCGGCACCGCCGTCTTTCCGAGGCCGCGCGAGGCGGCTATCGTGCAGTCCATGAACGCCGAGACGCAGTACGAGAGCCCCATGATCCTCATCCTCCGCGCGCCCGCGGCGGCAACGGTGCCGTCGGCGGTAAAGAGCGAGAGGAACGCCTTCGGGAAAAGGGCGATCACTCCGCCGATCAGGGCGGCGATGGCGAACGAGTAGAATAGACTCAGAAAATAGCTTTTAAGTATGCGGCTCCGCTTCCCCGCACCGAGGTTCTGAGCCATGAAGCTCGACGCCGCGACGTAGAACGCCGCCATGACGTCGTAGACGAGATAATCGAAGTTCGCGCCCGCGGTGCAGCCCTCGACGGTGGTCGCGTCGAAGGAGTTGACACCGCTCTGGATAAAGAGGTTCGCCACCGCGAAGATCGCGTTCTGACAGCCCGCCGGGACGGCGAGCGCAAGCACTCTTTTCGCCTTTCCCGCGGAGAACTTCAGACTCTTCGGCGTGAGGCGGAAGCTGCCCTCCGCCTTCGTGAGAGAGGCGACGGTGAGAACGGCGGAGACGTACTGCGAGATGACCGTGGCGAGCGCGACTCCCGCGACGCCGAGGCCGAAAACGATCACGAAAACGAGGTTGAGGATCACGTTGAGCACGCCCGCGGCAGAGAGGAACGCGAGCGGTTTTTTCGTGTTGCCGACGGCGCTCCAGACAGCCGAGCCGAAGTTGTACAGCGCAAGCGCGGGGAGCCCCGTGAAAACGATGCGGAGGTACAGGAGCGCGCCGTCGAAGAACTCCGCCTTCGTCCCGAGCAGGGTGAGCACGGCGTTTGCGGACAGCGTGCCCGCGAGCCAGAGGATCACGCCGACGGCGAGGGCGATGATGAAGGACGTATGTACGGTCTCGGTGACGGCACGGTCGTCCCGCGCACCGAAGAAAAGGGCGGCGAGCGAGTTTACTCCCGCGCCGATGCCGATGAGAAAACCGGTGAAAAGGCTGACGAAAATGGTGGTCGATCCGACCGCGCCGAGCGCCGTGTCACCGGCGAAGCGGCCGACGACGGCGACGTCGGAGAGATTGAAGACTATCTGCAGGACGTTCGAGAGAACGAGCGGCAGGCTGAAAACGAGGATCCCGCCCGCAAGCGAGCCCGTCGTCAGGCTTTGTATTTTTGTTTTCACCGCGTTCTCCTTTCTGTCGGTATGCCCGCGCACGGATTATACAAATTCATTTGACACGCGCGGAGCGATCATTCGTCTCCGCAGGAGACGTTCCTTAAAAAAGGCTCAATGCTCAATGCGGGGTGCTCACCGCCGCGCATATTTACCACGGAATCACACACCATATATTTTATACCAAACCCGCGGGCATGGCAAGAGATTTTCCGAAAAATCCCGCAGTATACTTGCTTTTCGGGTACAATTATGTTATACTATATTAAATTGTGAGAAAAAAGAATCGGGCCCGCATATCGGTCTTGTTTTTCTTTTTTTATAAGTTGCACGGAGGTGATAACTTGCCGAAAAAAACAGATCCGACCGTCATCCGCGAAACCCTTTACGTCGCGGCGGTCACTGTCATACTCAGCGCCCTCATGGAGGCGGTTTACCTCGTCATCGGACGCTGGAGCCCGTCGGTCCTTTTCGGCAACCTGCTCGGTGCCGCGGCCGCGGTGCTTTCGTTCTTCCTCATGGGGCTGACCGTCCAGAAGGCGCTCACCAAAGAGGAAAAGGGTGCGAAAAACCTCGTAAAGCTCTCGATGACGCTCCGCTTCATGATGCTCGTCGCGTTCGCCGTCATCGGTGTCGTTTTCTTCGACCTCATCGCTTCCGTCCTGCCGCTGATCTTCCCGAGCATCGCGGTCAGACTCCGCCCGTTCATCGGCGGAAAGTACACGGGAGGTGATGCAGATGATTAAATCGAAACGCTTCAAGGCGGTGGATATCCTGCTCCTCGCGGGCGTGATCCTGCCGTTCGCGGCGGCGATCGCACTGAAGGTGCTCTTCCTTGAGGCCTCAAGCGGCATCTCCATTACGGGCGCGGGCGTCTTCTTCACCGTAGACCTTCCGCTCGGCGGACTTCCGGTCACGGAGTCGCAGGTCAACTCGTGGGCGGTCGTCGTTTCTCTCTTCTTCCTCTGCCTCTGGCTCACGCACGGCATCCGCGAAAAGGCGGAAACGAAGCGTCAGCTCCTCGCGGAGTGGATCGTCGAGGTGACCGAAAAGCTCGTGAAGAACAACATGGGCGAGTATTTCGACGGCTTCGCTCCGTTTATCGCGGCGATCCTCGGACTTTCCGCATTTTCGTCGCTCTCGTCGCTGCTCGGACTCTTCCCGCCGACCTCGGACGTCAACGTCATCGGCGGTTGGGCGGTCATCGTCTTCATCCTGATCACTTATTACAAGATGAAGTGCGGCCCGCTCCATTACCTCAAGAGCTTCGGTGAGCCCGTCCTCCTTCTCACGCCTCTCAACGTGATAAGCGAGTTCGCGACTCCCGTTTCGATGGTCTTCCGTCATTACGGCAACGTCATGTCCGGTGCCGTCATCGGTGTCCTCGTCGCCGCAGGGCTGAACGGGCTCTCGAATATGCTCTTCGGCTGGCTCCCCGGCTTCCTCGGGAACATCCCGTTCCTCAGAGTCGGCATCCCCGCCGTTCTCTCGGTCTATTTCGACCTCTTCAGCGGGCTCCTGC
>JAKSPW010000201.1 GCA_024404435.1 Clostridia bacterium
AAGTGCAGTTTTTCGAAATCAGAAAAGCTGTCTTTGCATCTGCCTCGATAAATTCCGATTTGACGAGCTAAAAGAAATAACCCGCCGAAGAAAAAACTTCTTCGGCGGGCTTTGCTTTGTAAAAAAACATTCTTATGTGACGTCGCCATCCGAACACCCGGCGTTTTTTATATTTTCCCTATAAATCTGTCGAGCTCATATTCGAACGCGTCGAAATATCTGCCCCAGAAGCCGCGCGCCTGCGGATTCGCCGTTCCGTGCTCCACCCACAGATACACGGCACCCGCATCCTTTTCGTGACGGAGCGCGTGGAAGAACAGCGCGTCGGCGAGTCCCGTGCCGCGAAGCTCCGGGATGACGTAGGCTTCGCCCACGTTCGCGCTCGCCGCACCGATGTGGGGGCAGGGCTCTCCGTTCGTCTCGATCATGCCGACGGGAGTGCCGTCTCCGTCAAAGGCGACGTGGAGGGCGGTGTCGGAGTCGAGGAAAAAGTCTCGGTACGCCTCCTCCGTGAACTCTTCAGAGGGGTAAAAGATCGGGGAAGCCTTCAGGTGATCTATGATCGAAGAGGTCATTTTCCAGATCTCGTTCCATCTCTCGCATATCTCTTCTTTCCCGAGCGTGCGGAGGGTGAACGGAACGACGTTTTCCTGTGTGCAGAGCTCTTTTTTTATAATCCCGCTTTCCGCGATGCAGCCGAACTGCATCAGTGAAAAAAGCCTTTGAGAGGTCGTGTCGTGTGCCCACAGATGAACTTCAAACCGAGTGTCGCCCGTCCGGATGAGCTCCTCCGAGAGACGGGAGAAGAGCATTGAGAGTGCCTTTTCGGACGAGGCGTAATACCCGAAGGACGGTATTCTGCAGACGCGTCTGCCGCCGTCTTCGGAAAGACGGTAATATATGATGCCTCCGTCTTCGCCGTCAAGGGACACAGAACTCATTTTTTCAAGCAGTGGAGCAAAGGCATTTTCAAATTGTTCCCGTGTCAGAGTGTCCGAGCCGAGGCGGGAGAATTCCGTCAGATATTTTTGATAAAGTTGGTCAATAAACATATCTCCTCCATAGAAAAATCGTGATGCGGCAAGCCGCATCACGAAATATCAGTCAAGAACGTAAACCGTGAAGGTATCGAGTCCGACGGGCGCGAAACCCGCGTAGTTCGGACTTCCCTCGTTCATCCACAGGTCGATGAGGTCGCCCTTGACGGCACCTCCGACGTCCTCTGCATGGCGGATGCCCATGTCGAATCTGTCATTGAAGACGTACAGCGTCGTTCCGAGAGGGAACGTATTCGGGTCGACCGCACAGACGTTGTCTCCGACGGGCGCACCCGTCGCCGTGGTACCGGGCAGGTTGTAGTAGGTCGCACGGCAAGTCGTGACGTACGAGTAGGAATAAGTATTTCCGTCGGGAGCGGTGAACGTGCCGCCGACTCCGGTGCTTACGATCTCGTCCACGGGCTCGCTCGCAACGTATTCGTACTGTTTTTCGCGGGAGATCTCGACACCGTTGACGTACTTGACGGTGTAGCCGATGACCTTTTCGCCGTACTGTCCCTCGGACACGACCTGCGTCGTGCCGCGCGGCACGGACTGCGACTCGGTCGCCTGGCTGCCGTACGGGAGATATTCTATCTCTTCGACCGTGTCGTACGTGACGGTGTCGACATAAACGACCGTGTCTTCGCTTATCACCTCGTCAAGGTCGATGCTGAACTCATCCGAGTCGAGAATATAGTATCCCGACGCGTAGAGGATGTTCCTCAACGTGTCTTCTTCTGAGGAGAGGAAGAGCGGCTCTCTGTCGGAGAAGTACACCGAAACGGTGTACGTGGGTGCCGGCGGGGGAAGCGTCTCGACGGGCTCCGTGATCTTCGGCTCCGTGACCTTGGCCGTATCAGGCTCCGTGTCCGCTGTTTCAGCCGTATCCGCTGTATCGGCCGTGTCCTTCGTTTCCGTCGGCTCTTTCGTCTCATCGGGCTCTGCGGTATCCGTTTTTTCGGTATCGTTTCCGCCTGTCGTGAGCTTTCCCGCGTCGAGAGAAGCGGCGAGGATGCAGTCCCCTCCCTCGGGAGCTGTGACGGCGCACGTGTTTTCGATATCGGGCTCCGGGTCGCCTCCCGATGCGGCGGCGACTGCTATCGGCACGATGATCGCTGCCGCGAGAATACACGACACCGCGATGACGGCGGTGCGGTTCTTCTTCACGAATTCAGCGATGAGCGCGAGAAGCGAGCCTGACTTTTTATTCTGTTTTGTGTTCTGATTCCGATTTTGTCCGTTCGGTACGGACGGGCGTCTCTGAACGGACGTCGGTCTGTATCCGCTGCGGTACTGTGCGGGTCTGCCGTTCTGAGGGACTCGGGGAATATTCTGCGTATGCGAGGGGACGTTTCCTCCCGTGCTCCTCATCTGATTTGCCGAATTTCCGGCATACGTTCTGCCGTTCTGCTGACCCGGTGCACGACCCTGTGATTGGCTATCAGAATGATCTGACTGTCGATACAAGACTCACACCTTTTCGCCTTGCGGCGATCCCTTTCCACCGTTCCGACCGTGTCGGTACGGTAAAATTTTTCCCGATCCGCACCGCGATCCGCGGCGCTTCCGGGAGGCAATATTTCGCTGTTTTTCACAGCGCGGGCATAAAGCTCCGAAAGGCAATAACCATCTTATTATACCACAGCTTGCGGAAAAATGCAAGCACTTATCTGTCACGGTGCGGAGAGGTGCCTTTTTTCTTTCTGCGGAAAAACGACAAAAATCCCGATACGACAAGGAAAATTCCGAAGGCACAGCGCAGCGCTCCGTCGCTCATTACGTCCTTAAGACGGCCTCCGAGGCAGGCACCCGCAATGCCGAAAACTGCTGCTGCGGCGCTCAGCGCAAAGCTCATTTTCCTGTGCCTTGCGTGATAGGGAAGCGCCGCCGTTGATGCGGCGACAAAAAAGAGAAGATTGAGCACCTGCGCATCTTTTTGAGCCATTCCGGACACCGCCGTCAGCCAGATGACGTAGAGACCGCCTCCTCCGACTCCGGTCCCCGCGAGGGTCGCGGCGGCCAC
>JAKSPW010000202.1 GCA_024404435.1 Clostridia bacterium
GACGTCAGTGACGGCTGACGCCCGGGCAACGCGCACCGCAGGCGCCGCGGCTCTTCTTGCCGCCGCGCTCATGATCTCGTACGCCGAGTCACTCCTCCCGCAGCTCGTCCCCGGCTTCAAGCCGGGACTCGCCAACCTCGCGGTGATGGCGGCGTTCTGCATCTCGCCCCTGACGGCTCTTGCCGTGTCGGGCGCGAGGGTGCTTATCTTCGGCGTTCTCTTCGGAAATCCCGTCTCACTCCTGATGTCCGCTTCGGGAGCCGTTCTCTCATACCTTCTGCTTTACGCGGTCTGCGTCTCGAAGGTGCGAGCATTCAGCTGGATCGGCGTTTCGGTCCTTTCCGCTGCCTGCCACAACGCGGGGCAGCTCATCGCCGCGTGCCTGCTCACGGGAAACCGCGCGGCGCTCTCCTACGCGCCCGTACTTGCGGTATCGACCGTCGTCTGCGGCGGCGTATGCGGACTTATCATGAACCTCGCCTCTCCCGTTATCGAAAAGCTTGTCTTTGCCGCGAAGCGGTGAACACATAAGAAAGGATCATTCCATGAAGAAGATCATAACGGCGTGCCTTGCGGCTTTGCTCGTTCTGACGCTCTTCGGCTGCGGCGCGGGCGCGTCGTACGAAGACAGAACGATCTACGGCATGGACACCTACATCACCCTGCGTCTTTCGGACGACTCGGTGAGCGACGCTTACGTCGACGAGGTCGCCGACGGATGCGCCGCGATCATCGCGAAAAACGAAAAGCTCATGTCCTCTCACGATGAGGATGCCGTGATATACGGCTTCAATCACGGAGCGGACGTCGTTGAGAACCCTGACTCCTCCCTCGTTTCCGTGCTCCGCACGGCGAAAAATCTCGCGGAGCTGACGGACGGCGCGTTCTCCCCGACGCTCGGCGCTCTCACGGAGCTGTGGAACGTCACGGGCGGCGGTCCCGTGCAGAAGGATGAGGACGTAAAAAAGGCTCTTGAGCACGTTGACCTCTCCTCGCTGACCGTGGCGGACGAAAAGCTCTCGAAAACCGACAGGGAAGTGAAGATCGACCTCGGCGGCATCGCCAAGGGATACACGGCTCAGGAGATACTCGAATATCTCGTGAAAACGGACGTAAAATACGGCGCCGTCTCGATGGGCGGAAACGTGGGAGTCTTCGGCGAGAAGCCCGACGGGACTCCGTTCAAGATCGGCGTGACCGATCCGCGGAACAGGGAAGACGTCGTCGGATATCTCTCTGTCGATAACGGATTCGTCGCCGTTTCGGGAGACTACGAGCGATACTTCGAGGAAAACGGAAAAAGATACCATCACATAATCGACCCCGCGACGGGTGCTCCCGCCGACTCGGGACTCGCGAGCGCGGCCGTGTGGGCGAACAGCGGCTCTGCCGCCGACGCGCTCTCGACGGCACTCTTCGTCATGGGAGAGGAAAAAGCGCTTGAGCTTTACCGCTCCGGCAGGATCCGCTTCGAGGCGATCCTCATCACGACTGACGGAAAGGTGACCGTGACCGACGGCATCGGGGAAGATTTCGAACTTACAAGCGACGATTACGTCATGAAGAATCAAGAGGCAGAGAATTGATCCATACAGATGAAAAAACCGTCTTGAACGAGCTTGAGACGGCGCGCCGCGTCGCCGAGGGATTCGTGCGCGAGGGCAAGGTCGGGGACAAGGCTCCCGGCTACCACGTCGTGACCTTCGGCTGCCAGCAGAACGAGGCGGACAGCGAGAGGCTCGCGGGGCTCGCGGAGCTGATGGGCTACCGCCACGTCGACGACGTGAATGAGGCGAGGCTGATACTCGTCAACACCTGCGCCATCAGGGAACACGCCGAGAAGAGAGTTTTCTCGATCGTCGGCGAGTACAAGCACATAAAGAATCTGCACCCCGACACCGTGATCGGCATCGGCGGGTGCATGGTGACGCAGGCTCACCGCGCGGAAAAATTCAAGCTGAGCTACCCGTACGTGAACTTCACGTTCGACACGGGCTCCATACATCACGTTCCGACTCTCGTCGCAAACGCGCTCGCGGGTAAAAAGCGGAGCTTCGTTATCGGTGACGAGTACGCGATCACGGAGGGACTTCCTACGGTGAGGAAAACTCCGCACAGCGCGTGGCTGTCGGTCATGTACGGCTGCAACAACTTCTGCTCGTACTGCATCGTGCCGTACGTCAGAGGCAGAGAGAGGAGCCGCGACCCGGAGGACGTCCTCGCCGAGGCGAGGGAGCTCGTCAAAGGCGGCGCAAAAGAGATCACGCTTCTCGGGCAGAACGTGAACTCCTACGGCCGGGACGCCGATTTCGACTGCGATATCGCGTCTCTTATAAGGCAGATATGCGCGATCGAGGGCGACTTTAAGCTCCGGTTCATGACGAGCCACCCGAAGGACGTGTCGGACGAACTGATCGAAGTCATGGCGGCGGAAGAGAAGGTCGCAAAGCATTTCCACCTTCCCGTTCAGTCGGGGTCCGACGACGTGCTCAGACGGATGAACAGGAAATATACGGTCGGGCACTATCTCGAAATAATCGACAAGCTGAAAAATAAAGTCCCCGACGTATCGCTCACGACCGACATCATCGTCGGCTTCCCCGGTGAGACCGACGAGGATTTCGAGGGCACGATGGAGCTTCTCCGCCGTGTCGGATACGACATGATCTTCAGCTTCATCTACTCGCCGCGCATCGGTACGCCGGCGGCGAAGATGGAGGGACAGATACCGCCCGAAGTGTCGGGCGAGAGGTTCCGCCGGATGACGGAATTTCAGGACGCGCTCTCCGAGGAGAGGAACCGCCGCTTCGTCGGCAGACACGTCAGAGTCCTTGCGGACGAGATAAGCAAGACGAATCCCGGCATGCTCACGGGCAGAGGCGACATGGCGCGCCCCGTGCATTTTGCGGGCGATCCCGCGCTCATCGGGCAGTTCGTCGAGCTTGAGATCACCGCCTGCGGCTCGTACTCACTTGAAGGAAAAATTATTTAATGAAAGAGGATAAAACAATGACAGACAAAATCAGAATTGCCGCGCATACGCTCGGCGAGCTCATCAAGG
>JAKSPW010000203.1 GCA_024404435.1 Clostridia bacterium
ATTATGGGAAACGAAAAGAAATGTGGCGGTCTTAAGACTCTGTTTATCGTCATCGGCGCGGTTGTAACCGTTGCTGCAGTGCTCGGCGTTCTTTACAGCCTCTTCAAGAAATACTTCAAGATCACTTTTGAATGTGAAGACGGCTGCTGCGACTGCTTTGACGACGAGTGCTCATGCGAGCCCGTCTGCTGCTGCGGCGACGAACCGGAAGAAATCGAAGAATGAAAAAGAAAACAGACGGCTCCGCCGTCTGTTTTTTCATTTTCTCTTTTCTCTCTTTTCTCATAAAAAATCAGGGTGTCCGCCGGGACACCCTGTGATTTTTTATTTTATGATCTCGCCGTAGCACTCGCCGAATGCCATAGCGGCATTGGACTCGTCCGTGTCGATGTGCATTGCTGCGGAGAACTTCGGGGATACTCTGACGACTACGTCGCCGAAGGTCGTGCTTCTTCCGTCGGAGTCGATCTTGACGGAAACGATCTCCTTGTCCTCAACGCCTGCTGCTGCAGCCTCTTCGGGAGTGAAGTGGATGTGACGCTTTGCGGCGATGACGCCCTCTGCGATCTCGACTTCGCCTGCGGGGCCTACGATCTTGCACGCGCCGCTGCCTGCGATGTCACCGGACTCACGGACGGGAGCCGTAACGCCGAGCGTTCTCGCGTCTGTGAGGGAGACCTCGACCTGCGTTGCTTTTCTTGCGGGCCCGAGGATGATTACGTTCGGGATGGACTTCTTGGGGCCAACGAGAGTGACTCTCTCTTCGCATGCGAACTGGCCGGGCTGAGAAAGCGGCTTCTTCTCGGTGAGGGCAGCTCCCTTACCGAAGAGAGTTTCGATGTCGGCGTCAGTCAGATGAACGTGACGTGCGGATGTTTCAACAAGTACTTTTGCCATGATATTTATATGTCCTTTCAAAAATTTCCAAAGGATATTATACTCCACGGGAAAATTTTTGTCAATAGAATTATCTCATCCGAGCCGTCTTATATCGTAAAGTGCGTTCAGAACGAGCCAGAGAGCGGGGAAGTAGCGCATCACGTTCCAGACGGACGCGCCGTTCAGGGAAAATTCCCGCACGAGCCTGAGCATCGCCTCGACGCTCCGCGCGTTCTCAAACCACACGACGTGCCGGACGGCATCGGAAAACGTGTTCGGTCTGTCATAGTAAGTGAAGAACGGAGACGCCGCTCTCTCGTCAAACTGTATCTCCGCGTGAACGCGGCGCGCAAGCTCGACCGCCTCGACGTTCGAGAGCGAGCGCGCGCGGCTCTCACCTCTGACGTAGGGAAGCGCCCAGTCGTATCCGTAGTTCGGCACGCCGAGCTGTATTTTCTCACCCGGTATCTCGGAGAGACCGTATCCGACGACACGTCTGACCTCACTGAGCGGGCTCACGGCGAGCGGCGGGCCGAAGGCGTAGCCCCACTCGTACGTCATCAGCAGAACATAGTCAGCCGCCGCACCGAGCGCGGGGTAGTCGTGCCCCTCGTAGAGAAGCCCCGGCTGATCGGCTCTGTATTTCGGAGCGAGAGACACGAAAACGGGATAGTCTTCACCGACCTCCGCCTTGATGCGCGTGATGAAATCGACGTAACCGTTTGCCGCCTCTCCCGACACGTATTCAAAGTCGACGTCGATCCCGCCGTAGCCTTTTTCCCTCATTGTGCGCGCGGCGTTTTCGGCGACCGTCTGCCTTGCATCCGCATTGCTTAACAGCTCTGCGGCGAGCGCGCTTGAGAACTTTCCCTCTGAGTTCAGCGTCGTCAGCATCATGAGAGGCACCGTTCCGTATTCGCGGGCGATCGCGATGAGCTCCTCGTCTCCGCCCGTGGGCTCGATAAGACTGCCGTCCCCGTTTATTCCGTAAGTAAAAATCGAAAGATAGGTCAGATAAGGGAGTGTGCGCCGCAGGGTGCTCCGATCGACGTACGGATAAACGTAGCCGTTCGTCGTGATCTCGCCGAGCGGCGGCTCTTCGTAGGAGACGTTGAGTATCTGCCCCGGAAAGACGGACGGCATGCCTCCGAGCGACGGATTGTTTCTGTAAAGGCGATTTAAGCTCACGCCGTACCTCTGCGCGACGGAGTAGAGCGTCTCGCCTCCCATCACCGTGTGCGTCACGGTCGGGTACCGGATCACGAGGTCCTCGCCGACGACGAGATTTGCGGGATCGTTCAGAAGATTGTCGGTTATGATCCGCGACGGCGGCACACCGTACTCACGCGCGACGGAGTATATCGTGTCGCCTCTTTTTACCGTATGGATCGTCATAATATTATCCTTTCGAAAAGTAGTTCCACGGATCATTATATGTAAAAACCGGCGTTTTTGTTCACCATGGAATAAAATAGTGCTCCCGACGGATAATAAAAGAAAAAAGGAGGCTCAATATGCTTTGCTCAAACAAAATAAAAGACGTTATGGCTCGTGAGGTGCTCGACTCACGCGGCAACCCGACTGTGGAAGCGACGGTCGTGCTTGAAGACGGCTCGCACGGCACGGCGTCGGTGCCGTCCGGCGCATCGACGGGAAAATACGAGGCACTCGAGCTTCGCGACGGAGACGAAAAGAGATTCCTCGGCAAGGGAGTTCTGAAAGCCGTCTCTCACGTGAACGGTCCTATTGCAAAGGTGCTTCGCGGGATGGCTTGCAACCAGGGGATGATCGACACGATCATGATAAGAGAGGACGGAACGGAGAACAAAAGCAAATTCGGCGCGAACGCGATGCTCGCCGTCTCTCTTGCGGCGGCAAAGGCGGGAGCGTCGCACAGCAGGATCCCGCTTTACAGATATATCGGCGGAGTCGGTGCCTGCCGCCTCCCGGTGCCGATGATGAATATCCTGAACGGCGGAGCGCACGCGTCGAATTCGCTCGATTTCCAGGAGTTTATGATCGTTCCGTCTGGATTCGGCACGTTCTCCGAGGCACTCCGTGCGGGAGTCGAGATATATCACACCCTCGGCAGTATATTGAAAAGTGAGGGCGCGGCGACGGGCGTCGGCGACGAGGGAGGCTTTGCGCCCGACCTTGCCGACGAAGACGAAGCACTCG
>JAKSPW010000204.1 GCA_024404435.1 Clostridia bacterium
TCGTAGCCTTCGATCACGTCGGTGGAGGTGATATCCCCCGTCACCGTGATAAGGTCGGGCGAGCACCTTGAGATCAGCTCGCGCACGGTATCAACGAAAATTTTTCCGACGGTGTCCCACTCATCGTGCTGCACCTGCGGGTCGGTGAGGTTGAGTATTTTGAAATCTTTCCCCGTTTTTTTCTCGAAAGTAATCATTTTTCCTCGGTATCAAAGAAGCGTGTGATGTCGACGAACTCGTGATGCGCCGTGACCTCATCGCCGAAGGTGATGACGGTCCCGCCGTTCAGCCTTCTGTCGTAATAGCAGCCGATGCCCGTGTGGAGCGTGTAGATGAATTCTATGCCGCGGTATTTTATCATGAAGTCGTCGACGTGGTCGTGACCTGCGATCAGGCGGCGCGTGTTGCCCGTCCCGAGGAAGGCTTCGAGCGCGCCCTCGTCTTCGGGATAGCTTGAAATGCCCTCGAACAGCACTCCCTTCGAGTCCTTGTAGCCCTCGTTCCAGCGGTCGGGATTCTCCGTGAACGGGTCTTCTCCGTTCATGTCGCAGGCGGGATCTTTCGCCGCCGCGTACGCCTCGCGGTATCCGTAGATCGGCGTGTGTCCGATCATCGTCACGTCGTCGAAGCCGTCAGCCTTCAGTTTTTTCGCTTCTTTCACGTACCAGGCGATCTGATCGTCTCTGAGGCGCGCCCAGACCATCGTCTTCTCGCCGTTTTCGTTCACGTATTCATCCATGTTGTTGGTATCCATCATGACGAGAGCCGCGACGGGCGCGGAGTTTTCCGTGATGCGGATGACGTAGTTGCCGCTTCCGAGAGACGCGGGACCTTCCTCGAAGAGCGAATGCGGTCTCTGCTTCAGCGCCGTCACGTGTGCGGAAAGGTCGCCTCTGCCCGCGTCGTGATCGTGATTGCCCCAGACGAGCGCCCACGGAGTCTCAAAAGTTTCAAGAAAATCGTAAAATTTTTCGTACGCCGCAAGCTCGCCGCCGGTGGTGACGTCGCCACTGACCGTGATAAGGTCGGGGTGAACTCTGCGAATCAGCTCGCGCACCGTGTACTCGAGTATGTCTGCGACCGGCTCTTTCGATTCTCTGTTCCAGTGTCCGAGCTCGGTCTGGATGTCGGAAAGATTGAGGACGACGAAGTCGCGTCCGGGTGTTTTTTTGAGTTCTGTCATTTTACAGCCCCTTTGTCAGCTCCTCTGCGAGAGAGGCGGCATTTATCCCATACGCCGAAAAGTTCGATGAGACCACGGCGTCGTATATCGCTTTCTTATCAAATTTCACGCCGGTCAGCGCGTCCGTCAGCGAGTCCGTGCCGCCGGCGGCAAAGAAATCGCCTCTGACCGACGCCTCGGTGACAATGCCGCGCTTCACCTTCAGCCCGACGATCACTCTGCCCGCCTCAAACGCGCAGACCTTCTCGAAATCGAACGCGGAGGTGTTCCCCGTCACGTCGACGCGGAACTTTTCGTCGGCAAGCTCCGAGATGCGGCGGCGGTCCTCCTCCGCGAGGACGTAGACGCTGTCCGAGAGCTTTTCGCGCAGGACTGCCGCGAACTCTTCGGAGGTTTTGACCGCATCCGTCAGAGTGCTCATGTTCCTGACGCGCTCGCGCACCGATTTGATGCTTTTCGAGGTGATCTTGTACTCGGGAAGCCTTGTCGCTCTGTCCATTTCGTCGAGGTCGGTCGAGAACAGCAGCGAGCCGTGGTGGACGGTGCGTCCCGCGAGCTTGAACTGCGCGTTGCCCGAGACCTTTCTGCCGCAGGCGACGATGTCGTTCCTGCCGTCGCGCTCCGCGGGGATGCCGAGCCCGCGCAACACGTCGATCACGGGGAGCATATAGCGTTCAAACTCTATCTCCTCGTTGCCCGCGCCGATGAAGGTGTACTGAACGGCACCCTCGTCCGTGTAGATCGTGCCGCCGCCGGACATCCGTCTGACGAGGCTTATGTTCTTTTCCCTCGCGTAGTCGAGGTCGACCTCTTCAAATACGTTCTGGTATTTTCCGAGCATAAGCGTCGGCGTAGTCCGCCCCAGAAGCAGGACCTCGTCGTCGAGGATCTTCTCCGCGGCGAACTCGTATTCCGCCCCGAAATTTTCGCACGCACCCGTCGTGCCGGTGTCGATATATATCATTTTCTGCTTTTCTCCAGAGCTTCTTCTGCGAGGTACGAGCTTCTCGCAAGCGGCAGGCTCACGACTCCCGCAAAGCCGAGACTCTCCGCCTCCGCCTTGTACGCTGCGAAGCCCTCGGGAGACACGTATCTGTCAAGCGGCGCGTGCTCCTCCGACGGGCGCAGGTACTGACCGATCGTCAGGATATCGCATCCCGTCTCGCGGATATCGCGCATGAGAGATGATATTTCTTCGTCGGTCTCGCCGAGTCCGACCATAAATCCCGTTTTCGTGTATATGTCGGGAGCCGTCTCTTTGCAGTAGCGGAGCACTCCGAGAGTTCTGTCGTAGTCTGCGCCCGGTCTCACGTCGTAGAGACGGCGCACGGTCTCGATATTGTGTCCGAGCACGTCGGGACGCGCCTCGAGCACGGTGTCGAGCGCCGCCATGTCTCCCTTGAAGTCGGGTATCAGCACCTCTACCGTCGTGTCGGGCGACGCTTCTCTGATCGCGCGGATCACGGCTGCGAAATGCGCGGCTCCGCCGTCCGGAAGATCGTCTCTCGTCACGCTCGTGATGACCGCGTGGTGAAGCTTTAAGGTCACGACTGCCTCGGCGACTGCGGCGGGCTCGGATGCGTCCACCTCGTCGGGAGCACTGTGGATGACGTTGCAGAATTTGCAGTTGCGGGTGCAGTGCCTGCCGAGGATCATGAAGGTCGCGGTGTGACGCCCGAAGCACTCCCCGAGATTCGGGCAGTTCGCCTCGCGGCAGACCGTGTTGAGCTTCAGCCGCTTCATCATTTCGGCGACCTCCGCCACCGCTTCCGCGTTGAATTTTACTTTAAGCCATTCCGGCTTGCGATTATTGTCCATTTCTTGCCTTTCCGATGCG
>JAKSPW010000205.1 GCA_024404435.1 Clostridia bacterium
GGATATCATGGAAAAGCTGTGCGACAAAAGCGTCTATCCCGTGTATCTTCACTGCTCGGTCGGCACAGACAGAACGGGTACGTTTATGTTCCTCCTCGGACTTCTCCTGAAGATCGACCTTGAGACCCTTTTCCTTGACTATGAATTTTCCTCCCTCAGCCAGAATTTCTATCATTGGGCGGGGAGAGGAAGAGATAACTTCGAGCGTAACGTCATTCCCGTCATAATGAGATACGGCGACGAGGGCGACGACATCTACACCTGCACGGAAAAATACTTTGACAAAGCTCTCGGGATGCCGGGACTTGCCGACAAGCTCGGAGAGATCTTCTTTGAAGACATCCCGACGGCAGTCGGCGGAAGCACGACGATAAAGAACGTTGAATACGGTGAATTCGAGAGGCAGAAATTCGATCTCTGCCTGCCGGAAAACCCGAAGTATCCGAACGGACTCATCCTCTTCATCCACGGAGGCGCGTGGATAGCCGGAGGCAAGGGAGATTACGAATACGAAATGCCGTCGTGGGCGGCAAAGGGATTCGTCTGTGCCGCGCTCAATTATCACTTCGTATCGGAAACGGTACATATGGATACTCTGATGAACGACGTGGATCTCGCACTGAAAAAGATAAAGGAAACCGCCGCCGGATACGGCTTCAGCCTTGAAAAGTGCCTGCTCACGGGCACGTCTGCGGGCGCGCATATGTCGCTTCTGTACGCTTACAAGCACGGGAAGACCTCCGCGATCCGTCCCGTAGCGGTCGTTTCGAACTGCGGTCCCGTCGACCTCACGAATAAAATGTTCACCTTCGGCAACAGAATGGGAGACTCGGACTACATGAAGAAGCTCATGGGGAACGTCTGCGGAGCGGAAGTAGACCCCGCCGATCTCGAGAAAACGAGAGAAGCGCTTCTTGAGTACTCTCCGATCAGGTTCACGGACGGCGCAGTTCCGACGGTCATCGCGCACGGAATGAAGGACACGATCGTGCCGTACCTCGATGCCGAGGAGCTGGATTGCAAGCTGAGCGCCCTCGGCGTGCCGCACGACTTCGTGATCTATCCGAATTCCGACCACGACCTGTGGGCTGATCGGGACTGCCGCCGCAGGACGGACAGACTGTTCGCAGAGTACGCCGAAAAATATCTTTCATGAATGCACTTGACTTGTTCCGCAGAATAATATAATATAGAATTGAAAACCGTAAGCCCCAAAAATAATATCGTAACATACGGAGAAAAAACATGAAAACAGTTGATCTTTCAAAGTACGGCATCACAGGAGCTCACGAAATCATTTACAACCCATCCTACGAGCTCCTCTTCAAGGAAGAAATGAAACCGGAACTTGACGGCTATGACCGCGGCGTGCTTACAGAGCTTGACTGCGTCAACGTCATGACCGGCGTCTACACGGGACGCTCCCCGAAGGACAAATTCATCGTCATGGACGAAAACTCAAGGGACACCGTCTGGTGGACTTCTCCCGAGTACCCGAACGACAATCACCCGGCAAGTGAGGAAACGTGGAAGGCTGTCAAAAAAATCGCCGTAAAGGAGCTCTCGGGAAAGAGACTCTTCGTCGTTGACGCGTTCTGCGGCGCGAACAAGGACACGCGCATGGCCATCCGCTTCATCATGGAGGTCGCATGGCAGGCTCACTTCGTGCGCAACATGTTCATAAAGCCGACGCCCGAAGAGGAGGAGTGCTTCGAGCCCGATTTCGTCGTCTACACGGCGTCGAAGGCGAAGGTCGAAAACTACGCGGAGCTCGGGCTCAACTCCGAGACCGCGGTCGTCTTCAACATCACGAGCCGCGAGCAGGTCATCCTCAACACCTGGTACGGCGGAGAAATGAAAAAAGGCATGTTCTCGATGATGAACTACTACCTGCCTCTGCGCGGGATCGCGGCGATGCACTGCTCGGCGAACACGGATCTTGACGGAGAGAACACGGCGATATTCTTCGGTCTATCCGGCACAGGCAAGACTACTTTGTCAACTGATCCGAAGCGACTCCTCGTCGGAGACGACGAGCACGGCTGGGACGACAAGGGCATTTTCAACTTCGAGGGCGGCTGCTACGCGAAGGTCATAAATCTCGATCCCGAGTCCGAGCCCGACATTTACGGCGCGATAAAGCGCGACGCGCTTCTCGAAAACGTCACCGTGGACGGGGAGGGGAAGATCGATTTCTCCGACAAGAGCGTGACGGAAAACACGAGAGTTTCGTACCCGATAGATCACATAAAGAACATCGTGCGCCCGGTGTCAAGTGCACCCGCCGCGAAGAACGTGATCTTCCTGTCGGCAGACGCGTTCGGAGTCCTGCCTCCGGTGTCCGTTCTGACTCCGGAGCAGACGCAATATTATTTCCTCAGCGGCTTTACGGCAAAGCTCGCGGGCACGGAGAGAGGGATCACCGAGCCGACGCCGACCTTCTCCGCCTGCTTCGGTCAGGCGTTCCTCGAGCTTCACCCGACGAAATACGCCGAGGAGCTCGTCAGAAAGATGAAGGAGAACGGCTCGAAGGCATACCTCGTCAACACGGGCTGGAACGGCTCGGGCAAGAGGATCTCGATAAAGGACACGCGCGGTATCATCGACGCGATACTGAACGGAGCGATAAACTCCGCACCCACGAAGAAGATACCGTATTTCGGACTTGAAGTCCCGACGGTGCTCGAAGGTGTCGACACGGGCATCCTCGATCCGAGCGACACCTATGCGGACGTCTCCGAGTGGGAGGAAAAGGCGCGCGACCTCGCCGGAAGATTCATCAGGAACTTCAAAAAGTACGAGTACAGCGAAGCGGGACGCGCTCTCGTTTCGGCAGGCCCGGAAGTATGAAAAATAAAAGGATCAATGATTTCGGCGCGTGTTGATAAGGATGTTTTTTAAGCATTTTCATCACGCGCCGAAA
>JAKSPW010000206.1 GCA_024404435.1 Clostridia bacterium
GTACAAGTGCGACAAGTGCGGCTGGGAACCGGAAGACCCGGCAAATCCCCCGAAGTTCTGCCCCGAATGCGGCGATCCCTTTGACGAGAACGACGCGCAGTGACCCACCTTCCGCGGGTAATATAACAGATTCGTTGACACGATAATATTGATCCGAAAGGCTTGGTCAAAAAATGGCAACATTACAGGAATATAAATGTCCGTGCTGTGACGGCGCCATAGAGTTCGACAGCTCGATCCAGAAAATGAAATGTCCGTACTGCGATACGGAGTTCGAGATGGAAACGCTGATCGGCTACGACGCCGACCTGAAGACGGACGCTCCCGACGAGATGAACTGGGACTCGACGGCAGGCAGTGAATGGAGCGATGGGGAAACCGACGATATGTGCGTCTTCTCCTGCACGTCCTGCGGCGGCGAGATCGTCGGAGACAGGAATACGGTCGCGACCTCGTGCCCGTTCTGCGGGAACCCCGTCGTCATGATGGGACGCGTCAGCGGAACGCTGAAGCCCGACCTCGTCATCCCCTTCAAGCTCGATAAAGAAGCGGCGAAGAAGGGACTTATGAAGCACTTCGAGGGCAAGAAGCTTCTGCCGAAGGTCTTCAAGGACGAGAACCACATCGACGAGGTAAAGGGCATCTACGTGCCGTTCTGGCTCTTCGATACCGATGCGGAAGCGAACATCAGATACAAGGCTACGCGCACGCACGTCTGGTCAGACAGGAATTACAACTACACCGAAACGTCGTTCTACTCGATCACCCGTGCCGGGACGCTTTCCTTCAGCGGAGTCCCGGTCGACGGCTCGTCTAAGCTCGACGACACGCTCATGGAGTCCCTCGAGCCGTTCGATCTGTCCGAGGCAGTCGACTTTCAGACTGCTTATCTCGCGGGTTATCTCGCGGATAAGTACGACGTAACGTCGGAGGAAAGCATCGGCCGTGCCAACGAGAGGATCAAGACGAGCACGGAAGCGAACTTCGCGAATACCGTGCAGGGCTTTGCCACCGTTACACCCGAAGCGAGCAGCGTCCGCTTCGGCTCCGGCAAGGCAAGATACGCTCTCTATCCGGTATGGCTCCTCAATACGACGTGGAACGGACAGAACTATACGTTCGCGATGAACGGACAGACGGGTAAATTCGTCGGTGACCTCCCGGTCGACAAGAAGAAAAAGAACCTCTGGTTCTGGGGAATTCTTGCTGCCGGCATGGCGGCGGTCGTCGGCATCAGCTACCTCTTCTGGCTGCTGTAAGGAGGTAGAAGATGAAAAAAATTATTGTTTTACTTCTTGCAGCTTTTCTTCTCACACTGATAGTGATCCCCGCGGCGGCATCGGATCTTACGATGCTTTCCGACGGAGCGGACCTTTTGTCGAAGTCCGAGTGGGGAAGCCTCAACGAAAAGCTTGAAAAGATCAGCGATAAGCTTGATTTTGATTTCGTAGTTGCGACGGTCGACTCGATCGGAGAAGAAGACGTCGAAGTCGTATCCGAAGCGTTTTACTTCGACAGCGGTTACGGCAGAGGCGAGGAACGCAACGGAGTGATCCTTTTTATCGCCATGGAGGAGCGCAAGTGGGACATTTTCGTTCCGCACGGCTTCAGTGAAGACGCGCTGAACTCCGATGCAAGAAATCATCTTGCGGATGAATTCACAGGATACCTCTCCGACGGCGAATACTTTGAGGCGTTCATGACGTTTGCCGAAGAAGCGGAAGCTATCGTTTCCGACGCGGAAAACGGCGAATACTACAAAGAGCCGTTTGACTTCAAGGGACCGGCGATCATAGGTGCCGTCATCAGCCTTATCACGTCGGGCGTCTCCACTTCATCAATGAAGAGCAAGATGAAATCGGTGCGCGCTCAGACTGCGGCGGCGAATTACGTCGTTCCCGGCAGCCTCGTCGTGACCGATTCAAGCGAAAGATTCCTTTATACCACAGTGACGAGAACTCCGAAGCCCACCGAAAGCTCCTCGCGTTCTTCCGGCGGCGGATCCGGAGGAGGAAGCCACACGTCCGGCAGTTTTTAATAACTAACAAAAAAGGAGACAAAAAATGAGCATTTTCGATTCACTCAGAAAGAACATTAAGGATACCGTAAACGCTGCGGCCTCCAAGCTTACGAACACGACTGAGACTTTCACGTTCGCAGCTCTTCCCGAGAGCGTTGAAGAAATGAAGGCACTTCCCGAAGCTGCGCTTGACACACCTTTCAAAACGGCTGCTCTTACGGTCTGCGCACTCTGCGCATATGCTGCAGATCCCGAGATCGGCACGGAAATGCTGAACTTCCTCAAAGGGCCTCAGCCTCTTTCCGGTACCGAGATCTCGTTTATCATCGATCGCTTCAGAGAAGTGAAGTACGTTCCGTTCTCATACTTCAAGGGCGCAGTCCCGGAGAACGACTACACGCCGAGCGAGCCGTTCACGATCTCCATCCATACGAATCCCTATTCGTTCGATCAGGACGGATATGCACTTCTTCACATCCACTCCGGCGGAGCAGACAGCGACCGTCAGGTCAAGCTGAGAAAGAAGGGCGACCAGTGGCCCCGCAGGGAGCAGTCCCTGCACCCCAGCATCCGCAAGCCAAAGCGCGAAGACCCCCGCGCACGACAATTCAACACAAAGAGCGGCAATGCCGCTCTTTTTTTATCCCCTTTTCCTTGATTTTGACAGCGATTTGTGATATTATTAATATGGTAGATTATATGTAAAGGACGCGGAAAATGAACTACATCAGTTACTTTAAGGCTTCGGTCAAAGCACGCCCCGACAAGGTCGCCGTCGTCGACCTCGAGGGCACGAGACGGATGACGTATGCCGAGCTCGATTTGCTCAGCGGACGAGTCG
>JAKSPW010000207.1 GCA_024404435.1 Clostridia bacterium
CGGGAGCCTTCCGTGGATTATTTACATATTTACGACGCGCGCACTCATCAGTTCCGCGTCCTCCGCGTTATGCGAAATGAGAAGGATCGGCACGCCTGCCGCTTCGCGGCGTATCATTTTTATCATCGTTTCCTTCGTTTCGGCGTCGAGACCGTTGAACGGCTCGTCGAGTATCAAAGCGTCACCCATAGCGGCGAGAGCACGCACGATGGCGACTCTGCGCTTCATGCCGCCGCTGAGCTTTGCGGGCTTTTCGCGGATCACGCCCGACAGTCCCGCTTCAAAAAGGAGCTTTTCCGCCGTTTCTTTCTTATCTTTTCCGGCGCAGAGCGTCACGTTGTGAAGTACGCTCAAATGCGGTACGAGCCTGTCCTCCTGAAAGACGCAGGAGACGTTTTCGGGCGCTTCGACAACACCCGAAGTCGGTTTTTCAAGCCCGAGGATAATTCGCGTGACTGTCGTTTTGCCGCATCCGGACTCGCCCGACAGAAGGACGGTCTCGCCGTCGGAGACCTCGAGCGAGAAACCCTTTAAGATATCTTTATCACCGTACGAGAAGGAGACGTTATCAAGCTTCAGCATTTTTCTCTCCTTTCCGCGCGACGATGCGTCTGCAAACGGTTTTCAGGATCATTTCGATGATTATGCTGAGCAGAACGACGGTCAGCGTCGCGGCATATACCTCGTCGAAGTCGAGGTTCGCCTTTGCCGAGTAGATGATGTGACCGAGAGATGTCCCGGGAGTGCAGAGCACCTCCGCGGCAACGCCCGACTTCCACGCGAAGCCGAGTGCACTCACCGATACCGTAAAGAATCCGGGGAGTATCTGCGGGAGCTTAACTCCAAAAAGTGTTTTCAGTTTCCCGACGCGGAAGACGCGGCACATCTCGTCAAGCTCCGTGCTCGTGTTTTTCAGTCCGTCGTGCACGTTCTGCCACACCATCGGCACTACCATCAGAAAAGAGATGAACACGGGCAGACGGTCGACGTCGATGAAGAGAAACGCGAGGATTATGAACGACACGACGGGAACGGCGCGCACTATCTTCAGGGCGGGAGAGAAGAGGATATCGGTGATCTTCACGTTTGCCGTGACGGTCCCGAGCACGAGTCCCACGGCGACTCCGAGCAGGAATCCCGCGAAAACGCGCACGAGCGTCGCTCCGGCGGCGGACAGATATTCTGCCGTGAAGCCGACCTTCAGCCACTTCAAGAATACCGCGGCGGGGCCGGGAAGAAAGAGCTTTAATTCATCCCTTACAACGAGGGACGCTGCCTCCCATATCCCGATCCAGAATATGAGGGGCAGTGCGACTTTTATTATTTTGTCTAACGTCTTATTTCGTACCATAGTAGAAATCGTCTCCGGGGAGCTTGCCGCCGACGGAGGTCGGGTCGGCGTTCAGAAGGACCTCGAAATATTTTTCGATCTGCGCTTTCATTTCATTACCCGTGACGAACGTGACGTTGCATTCGGATATCGCTTTTTCGGCAACTGCGGCAGACGGGATGATGCCGTACTTTTCGCAGAGAGAGGCGGCATCTGCCGTGCTTTCATTTGCAAACTTGATCGAGCCTTCGTATTCCGTGAGGAAATCGTCGACTGACTGAGCGTTATTTCCGACGTAGGAGTCGAGTGCGACAACGCATCCCATCATGAGACCGTTGCCCGTGATCTTTTCCCACTCGTCGTTGATGTTCAGCACCCGCGTAAGCGTTTCTTTCTTTGAGAGCACGGTCGTTGCGGCAGGCTCCGGCACCATTGCGATCTCTGCCGAGCCGCTGACAAGAGCGGCGACGAGTTCGTCGTTCGTTGCGATGAAGCGGAGCTCGACGTCTTCACCGGGAACGAGTCCGTTTTCTTCGAGAACGTAACGGAGGATATATTCGGGGTTCGATCCCTCTCCCGTCGACCAGACCGTCTTGCCCTTAAGATCGGAAACCGACTTTACCGTGTTGCCGTTTTCGATCACGGAGAGCACTCCGAGAGTGTTGACTGCGAGCATTTTTATCTTCCCCTCGGTCTTGTTATACAGTTTTGCCGCGAGATTCGTCGGAACGGAAGCGATATTTATTTCTCCCGACACGATCTTTCCGCTGATCTCGTCGGCAGCGGATGCGACCGTGAAGGAGTAATCGTTCATCGTGATGTCTTCTTCGTTTTCGCTCATCAGCTTTGCCATGCCGACTCCCGTCGGACCTTTGAGGCATGCGACGCTGACCTTTGGTGCTTCCTCTGCCTTTCCGCATGCAAAAAGCGCAAAAACGAGGATCGCGGCGATTACGAGTGAAGTGAGTTTTTTCATGGTATACCTCTATTTTTTAATTATAAATTCGTTCTTTTCTCTTGTAAGGAGCACCGATGAAACGAGAGCGTCTATACTTCTGTAAAGACTGCTTCTCCCGACTCTGAGCCGCCTTGCAAGCTCCGCCATGCCGAAGTCGAGCGACACGCGCCCGTCTGCGTCCGAAACGGATAGCAGGTACTCGTAGAGTCTCTCTTCCGTGTTACCGGCGGAGAACGCGTCGAGCTTGCGGTTTAAGAATCTGATCCTGTCGGTGAGATACCTGACGTAGTTCACCGAGACCGTCGGGAAAGCCGAAAACAACTCTTTCAGTCCCTCTTCGGTAATGTATCTGACCGTCACGTCGCAGGTCGCCGTGATGCTGCTGAGTGAAGTGCTCCATTCTCCGAACACGGATGCGGCGCCGAATATCTCGCCGTCTTTCAGATTCCTTACGGTCATGACAGTACCCGATTCGCTCCGCCTTACGATCTTCGCTTTTCCCGACACGATGATCCCGACGTTTCCGACGCGGTAGATCTCGTCTCCCTTTGAAAAAGCTACGGGCGCTGACA
>JAKSPW010000208.1 GCA_024404435.1 Clostridia bacterium
AGGACGAAATACTTTTCACGAACGGCTCGGACGAGATACTTAATTTCGCGTTCATGGCGTTCTGCGACGAAAAACATCCCGCGGTCTTCCCGAATATTACCTACGGTTTTTACCCCGTTTTCGCACGTCTGAACGGCGTGCCGTACAGGGAGATTCCCTTGACGGACGACTTTTCGGTGAACGTTGAGGATTATCTCGGTGTAGGCGGGACGGTATTCATTGCCAACCCGAACGCTCCGACGGGTATCGCGCTTCCGCTTTCCGATATCGAGCGTATCGTCGCCTCGAACCCCGACAACGTCGTGGTCGTCGACGAGGCGTACGTCGATTTCGGCGCGGAGAGTGCCGTCAGCCTCACGAAACAATACGACAATCTGCTCGTTTGTCAGACGTTCTCGAAGTCGCGCTCCCTCGCGGGTGCGAGACTCGGCTTCGGCGTCGCCTGCGCGGAGCTCATCGCGGACCTTAACACGGTCAAATACTCGACGAATCCGTACAATATCAACCGAATGACGGCGGCAGCCGGCATCGGTGCGCTTGCCGACGAAAAGTATTTTAAGGGAAACTGCGAAAAGATCATCGCCACGCGAGAGAAAACTGCGGAAAAGCTGAAAGCACTCGGCTTTGAGCTGACGGATTCGAAGGCAAACTTCCTCTTTGCGCGTCACCCGAAGGTCGGCGGAAAAGAAGTGTACCTCGCGCTGCGTGAGAAGGGGATCCTCGTGCGTCACTTCGACAAGCCGGGAATCTCGGACTACAACCGCATCACGGTCGGAAGCGACGAAGAGATGGAGGCGCTCACGGGAGCCCTCACGGAGATATTGAAATGAGAACGTCTGAAATAAAAAGAAAGACCGCCGAGACGGACATTTATCTTTGCCTCGATCTCGACGGCACGGGGAAGAGCGAGATCGACTCCGGCTGCGGATTTCTCGACCATATGCTGACGCTTTTCGCCTCTCACGGCAGATTCGATCTGACCGTGAAATGCACGGGCGACACCTTTGTTGACTACCACCACACGGTGGAGGACATCGGCATCGCGCTCGGAACGGCGTTTTATGAGGCTCTCGGAGACAAGAGGGGCATCCGCCGCTACGGCGACAGGATACTGCCGATGGACGAGGCACTCATAATGACCGCGGTCGATTTTTCGGGACGCTCGTTCCTCGGATTTGATCTCGAGATACCGACGGAAAAGGTAGGCGACTTCGACACGGAGCTCGTCGAGGAGTTCTGGCAGGGATTCGTGAGAAAAGCGGAATGTGCGCTTCATCTCAGAAGCCTTGCCGGCAAGAACTCGCACCACGTCATTGAGGGAGCGTTCAAATCCGCCGCGAGAAGCCTCAGAGAGGCAGTCTCGATAGATGAGAGCTTCAAAGACGAGATACCCTCGACAAAAGGAGTGCTCTGATGACGGTAATTATCGACTACGGCGTCGGCAATCTCTTTTCGCTCACGTCCTCTCTCGCCTCTCTCGGTGAGACGGTGACGGTGAGCCGTGACGCGGACGTGATAAGAAGTGCCGACAGAATAATCCTGCCGGGTGTCGGCGCATTTGAGGACGCGGCGAAAAAGCTCCGCGAGACGGGGCTCGTGCCGGTGCTCGAAGAACAGGTGAAGGCGAAAAAACCGCTTCTCGGCATCTGCCTCGGCATGCAGCTCCTCTTTGAAAAAAGCTATGAGTACGGCGAGCACGAGGGCCTCGGATTTATCGGGGGCTCGGTCATCCCGCTTGCGGGAGCCGTCGGAGAGCTGAAGGTGCCGCACATGGGCTGGAACGCGCTGGAATTCAAAAGAAAGCATCCTCTTTTCAAGTACGTAAATGAGGGCGATCACGTATATTTCGTGCACTCGTACTATGCCGTGGGCTGTGAAGATTCCGTGGTCGCCGTGAGCGAGTACGGAGTCGCCGTCACGGCGGCGGTGGCGAAAGATAACGTCATGGGCTGTCAGTTCCATCCCGAAAAAAGCGGGGAAGTGGGTTTAAAAATTCTGAAGGCATTTTGTGAGATAAAATGATAATTTTTCCTGCAATAGACCTCTTTGAGGGCGAGGCGGTCCGCCTCTACAAGGGGGATTACGACAAAAAGACCGTATACGCGCACGACCCGCTGACCGTCGCCGCGGATTTCGTGAAGTCGGGCGCGACGCACGTGCACCTCGTCGACCTTGAGGGTGCGAAAAACGGCGAAACGCCGAACTTTGACACCGTCTGCCGCATCAAGCGCGAGACGGGGCTTTTCTGCGAGATCGGCGGCGGCATCCGCACGTCCCGTGTCATAGAAAAGTACCTTGAGGCGGGGCTCGACCGTGTGATACTCGGCACTGCCGCCGTCGCCGACGAGAAGCTCGTCAGGCACTCGGTCAGAAAATACGGCGAGAAAATCGCCGTCGGCGTCGACATAAAGGACGGAGAGGTTGCGGTGCGCGGCTGGACGGAAAAATCCGGCGTCGACGCGTTCGATTTCTGCGACAAAATGAAAGATATCGGAGTATCGACCATCATCTGCACCGACATTTCCAAGGACGGCGCGATGATCGGCACGAACCGTGAGCTCTACCGTGAGCTCAGTGAGCGCTTCGACGTGAATATCACCGCCTCCGGCGGCGTGTCGACGCTCGAGGACGTTGCGGCGCTGAGGGCGCAGGGGCTCTACGGCGCGATCATCGGCAAGGCTTACTACACGGGAGCCATCGACTTAAAAGAAGCGATAGAGGCGGCAAAATGATAACGAAAAGAATAATCCCCTGTCTCGACGTGAGAGACGGCAGGGTGGTCAAGGGCGTGAATTTCGAAGGGCTCCGCGAGGTCGACTCTCCCGTCGAG
>JAKSPW010000209.1 GCA_024404435.1 Clostridia bacterium
ACTCGCCACCTTCCCCGCTGGGGAAGGCAATCGAAAAAGACGTCTGCACATAGAAATTTCGTAAAGCCAAAACTTACACGGGCGTCTTTCTCAAGTATCCCCATCCTGGAATGGGGCATAGGCGGCAAGCCGCCGGTGGATAGAGGCGGGGCTGCACTTCGTCTGCCGTAACTACAAAGCAAAGCGACCGCTCTGTTGAAGCCTTCCCCAGCGGGGAATGGGGGCATAGGCGGCAAAGCCGCCAGTGGATAGAGGAGAATACCCGCTGAAGCGGCACATTTGATGCACAAACTGCGCCGTTTGCGGCGGTCGGACTCCGCCGAAAGCGATATATTTGCCTTGCAAATGCGATATATTTTGCTTCGCAAAATGCGATATGTCTGCCTGCGGCAGACGTTATTGCCTTCCCCAGCGGGGAAGGGGGACCACGAAGTGGGGGATGAGGAGAATACCCGCTGAAGCGGCTCATTTGATGCACAGACTGCGCCGTGTCCTCCTCATCCGGCTCGTATACTCGCCACCTTCCCCGCTGGGGAAGGCAACCGCAAAAAACGTCACGATTGCATATCACATATTTATCGGCTTATTCGAATCTTTTTGAAAAAACTCCCGATTTATCTTCCGTTGAGGTAAAAATGCAATATAAATATAACAAAAGCCTTGTGTCAAGTGCAAAAGCTCTGCGGAAAAGAATGACTCCGGAAGAGAAACATCTGTGGTATGACTTTTTGAAAAAGCTCCCCATTACCGTCAACAGGCAAAAGAATATCGGGAACTATATCGTTGATTTTTTCATTTCACAAAAGAATACCGTGATTGAAGTTGACGGACTTGGGCACAAGCTTGATGAGAACAGAGCATCGGATGAAAAAAGAGATTCCGAACTGAAGGAACTTGGGATAACGGTTCTCAGATATTCAAATTATGACGTCGGGAATAATTTTTCTGCCGTAACATCAGACATTTTGAAAAATATCGGAATGTCTTTTGAAGATATCAAACAGCAATAAATTCAAGGAGAAAAAAATGTTAAAGAAACTTATCGCCGTGATCATCGCGGTACTGACCGTATTCGCCCTCGTTTCCTGCGGAGGAAACGGAGACGCCGAGACTACCGGCATCGCGTCGTCCGCTCCGGATTCCGAGACTGCCACCGCTGCCGTAACGGCTGACGGAACCGCAGCCGACACGGAAGAGCCCGCAGAGCTCCTCATCACTCCCGAGGAATACGATCCCGAAGCAGTAGTCGCGACCTGCGGCGCGTACACGATCACCGAGGCGGACGCCGCCTTCCTCTTCCAGATGAATTATCAGGAGTTCGCGATCTACGTGATGCAGGGCGGATACGACCCCTCCATGCTCGGACTCGACCTCTCGGCATCCCTCAGAAATCAGGAATGCACGATCGACCCGAACTGCGAGACGTGGTTCGACTACGTCCTCGGCTCCGTGACGGCTTCTCTCAACGAAATGCTCTCGTTCTGCGCCGCGTTTGACGACGCGGGCGGAAAGCTCGACGAGGACGACCTCAAGGTGATCGATGACACCATCGCCTCCGTCACCAAATCGATCGGCGACATGGAGCTTTCCGAGGCGATCGCCCCCGGCGTGACCGAGGACAACGTCAGAAACGTCGTGACGATCAGCTATGTCGCCGCAAAGCACCTGAACTCCGAGCTTGATAAGCTCGACGTGAGCGACAAGGCGCTTGAGGAGGCCTTCGAGCAGCACAAATCGGAATACGAGACGGTCGACATCCTCTCCTACGTGTTCGACTATCACGATCTCCTCGGAGAGGACGACTCCTCCGAGGAAGCCGACGACGAGGCGATCGTCGCCGCAAAGAAGCAGTGCGCGTCGTACGCGATCGAGCTCGCCGCAGTAAAGGACGAGACGGCGTTCCTCGAATACGTCACGACCAACATGACGGACGTGCTCGGACTCACCGACGACGAGGCCGCGTCTCAGTGCAGCAGACTGCGCAGCACGGGCGTCTCCCGCATAGCCGGCGTGACAGACTGGGCGTTTGACGCCGAGGACGGCACGACGAGAAAGACCGAGGACGACGACGGCTGCATCACGGTCGAGATGGTCACCGCTCATCACGATGCGGACAACTCGAACACGATCTGCACGGTCAGACACATCCTCTTCAAGCACGAGACCTACGAAAACGACGAAAAGGTCCGCGAGATCTACGACAAATGGGTGAAGGACGGCGCGAAGATCGAAGACTTCGAGGCTCTCGCCGAAGAATACTCCGAGGATCCGGGCTCTGCCGAAAACGGCGGACTCTACGAGGACATGGACGTCACGAACACCGTGCCCGAGTTCAGGGAATGGTGCGCGAACCCCGAAAGGAAGGCCGGCGACTACGATCTGATCGAATCCGAGGCGTACGGCTGGCACATCATGTACTTCGAGTCGGGCGAGCCGCAGTGGAAATCCGACATGAGGAACATGATAAGGTCGAACAAATACTACGAGCTCACGGACGAGATCTCGAAGGCCTTCAAGGTCGAGATCAATGAAGAGAATCTCGGAAACATACCGGCATGACAAAAAAGCACCCGAAAGGGTGCTTTTTTGAGTGAAGAGAGAAAAGAGAAGAGAGAAGAGAAAAGGAACATTTCCGCGAGCGGAAATGAATTCTGATTTGCCCTCCCTTGCTGCTTCGCTTGCGAAGCAGGTGGGTGTGGGGGACCGGCTGTGCGCCACTTTCGCCGCTCGCGGCGAAAGTGTTGAGTCGGGGCTATACTTCGTCCGTCGTAATTACAAAGCAAAGCGAGCATTATGCCGGAGCCTC
>JAKSPW010000021.1 GCA_024404435.1 Clostridia bacterium
CGACAATACTAACATTATGGCGGCATTGGTTGGCGACAAGGCTGACGCTGGCACGGTGGAATACTATTTCTCGTGGGACGAGGAGCACGGACTCAATCTCGCCGTGAGATGCAAGCCGATCGAGACTCCGCATCAGGAATTCGATATCGACGGAGTGGCGGAGGCGGCGGGCAGCCACGATCCCGACGCGTTCATGTTCCAGCTCGGCATGACGGTCGAGCTCGCGAAGGTCACAAAGTGGACGACGAAGAAGGACGGCAGAGTCATTCCCGACATGAACTCGAAGGAAAACGAGTTCTACCGTTCCTTTACGCGCAGAACGAACGACGGGACGTACATTATCGGACGCTGGGGACAGGACGGAGCTCCCGCGGAGGATGCGGCAGGCAGAATGAGGAACTACGCGGACGCCTCTGACGTGTCTTTCAACGATGAGGGCACGCAGACGCAGACCTACACCTCTGCTCCCGACAATCTCGTGATCTCGTATTCCGACGACGGATACGTCACCTACGAGGTCTCGTTTCCGTTTGAATGGTTCCTTGACGGCGGACAGCTGACGGACGGACTCCCGACGGCGGGCGAAAAGACCTACATGAACGTATCCAACATGGCGGGCGGAGCCGGCAACGGACGCGGCGGCGATTTTGCGACGTACGGCGTCGGACTCGGTGACAGCGGTTACCTCAGCATCTGGGCGAAGATGACCTCGAAGCAGTCTCCGAACTGCTGCGTCGGCACGTTCTCGGACGGTTATCTGACCGATAAGAAGCCCGGCCACGAGCACTCGTACGACGACGTCGTCGTAACGCCTCCGACGTGCACGGAAAAGGGTTACACGACTCACACCTGCAGATGCGGTGACTCGTACGCCGACACTTACGTCGACGCGAAGGGACATGACTTCGCTGCCGAATGGACCGTCGACGTTCAGCCGACCGTCGATCACGTCGGTACCGAATCCCGTCACTGCTCGAGATGCTCCGAGGTCACGGACTCCCGCATCGTTAAGAAGCTGCTGAAGCCCCTCATCGACACGTCGAAGCTCTTCAAGGACGTTTCGGCAAAGGGCTGGTACAAGGAAGCGGTAGATTACGCTTACACTTACGGCCTTATGAACGGCATGTCCGCCGACACCTTCGTTCCGAACGGCACGATGACGAGATCTATGCTCGTGACGGTGCTGTGGAGACTTGAGGGTGAGCCGGCGTCCTCCGTCACGGTCCCGTTCACCGATCTGAAGCAGGATTGGTACAAGCCCGCAGTCGCATGGGCATACGAAAACCGGATAGTCAACGGAACGTCCGCAGACAAGTTCTCACCGAACGGAAGCATCACCCGCGAGCAGATGGCGGCTATCCTCTTCAGATACTCACAGTTCAAGGAATACGACACGTCGGCATCGGCTTCGCTTGCGAAGTTCCCCGATCAGAGCAAGGTCCACGATTACGCGATCGAGCCCATAAAGTGGGCAGTCGGTGAAGAGATCATCGGCGGTGTCGCAAAAGACGGCAAGAGTTATCTCGATCCGAGAGGCAGCGCAACGAGAGCGCAGGTCGCGACGATCCTCGAAAGATTCTGCCTTACACACTGAAAATCAATAATAATTGACCGCACCCGGAAGGGTGCGGCTTTTTCAGTTCGGGCTTTTGTCACTCTTTTTCTTATTTCGGTGCAAAATTTTACAAACGCTTGACAGAACAAACGTTCGGTGATATAATCATGTGCAAGAAACGAACAAATGTTCGGATTTTGAGGAGGATGCGGATGACTGACACCGAACGGCACGGAGTGCCCGTGACGCGCTGCAACGGATGCAGCGAGCCCGTCTATTCGGGCGATCTTGCTTACCTGATAAACGACGGCACTTACTGCACCGCCTGCGTTGCCGACTCTCTTTACGTCGTCGATGCGGCCGACTTCGCTGACTTCTCCGAAGAAGCAGTATCGTATTCTGACGTTTAACGAATGAAAGGAGATCAATATGAACTATATGATGAGAAGCGCAAGGGAGTCCCTCAGGGGACACGCCTGCAGGAAGAATTCACTTGAATGCATGAAGCGTCTGATGGACGGCGGAGACACCTCTCTCGCCGACAGACTCAAATCGGCAAAGGCTCAGGTCGACGCTGTCGAGTACGCGATGTCCTCTCTCTCGGAGGAGAACCGCGACGTGCTGCGCGAGTTCTACGTCGCGCACGACGGCGAGTCGATCGACAGACTGTGCAGGAAATACTGCTGCAGCGTCAGCACGGTCTACAGGATGTGCCGCGATGCGCTTCGCACCTTCACGATGACGCTGTACGGCAGGGCGGAATGAGGTCGCCGTGAACGGAAATATCACGAAAAAGCAGAAGAAGGTCGCGCTGCGGCTCGTGTTCGACGATCCGTCGCTCAGCCTTGAGGGCATCCTTGCCGACGAGGGCGTGACGACGGAGAAATACGCCGCATGGCTCGCTGACTCCGACTTCACCCGCTTTCTCGGGACGGTCTCGAAGAACGCCGCCGAGGCGGGAGGCGCGAGGATCGTCGCCTCTCTCAGCGAAAAATGCCGCTCCGGCGAGACGAGTGCGCTCAAGGCGTATTTCGACGTTCTCGCCAAGCTGAAGGCGCACGGAGAGGACGCCTGTGCCGCCGACGACGGGATAGAAGCCGTGCGGCGCGAGATCTGGGGGGACGTGAGCTCTCCGTGAGTGCGTACCTCTTCGGTGAGAAGCACAAGTCGTACATGAGGCGGTGCTTCGAGTGCACCGTGAACGTCGCCGAGGGCTCGGTCCGCGCGGGAAAGACCGTCGACCACGTCTTCGTCTTTGCGGCGCTGCTCGAGACCTCACCGGACAGACTTCACCTTGCGACCGGAGCGACGGCGGCTTCCGCAAAGCTCAATATCGGCGACTGCAACGGCCTCGGGCTCGAGGCGATCTTCGGCTCCCGCGCCTCGTGGGGGAAATACCGCGGGAACGAGTGCATGAGGATCAGGACGAGGACGGGCGAGAAGATCGTCATTTTTGCGGGCGGCAAGAACGCCGACTCGTTCAAGAGGATCCGCGGAAACTCCTACGGGATGTGGATCGCGACGGAGATAAATCTCCATCACGACACGATGATAAAGGAGGCGTTCAACAGACAGCTCGCCGCGAAGGGAAGACGCATTTTCTGGGACCTCAACCCGTCCTCGCCGGACTCCTTTATCTACACGGATTATATCGACCTGTACGCGAAGAAGGCGGAGCGCGGCGAGGTGGGCGAAAACTTTTTCAATTACGGGCATTTCACGATCTTCGACAATCCCGCGGTGCCGCGGGAGAGAGTCGCGGAGATCGTCTCGCAGTACGACGGGGATTCCGTCTGGTACAGACGCGACATCCTCGGAGAGAGGTGCGCCGCTGACGGGCTCGTCTATCCGTTCTTTGCAAACAACAGGGAGAAGATCGTCGTGAGCGGCGTGCCTTCGGAGGACTTTGAGTTCATCAACGTCGGAGTCGACTTCGGCGGCAGCAGATCGAAGACGACCTTCGTCGCGACGGCGTTCACTCATTCGATGTCGCTGTACGTCGTCGCCGAGCACGCCGTGGCGGGAGGAAAGGGCGAGATCGACCCGTGCCGGGTAGACCGCGAATTTGAGGAATTTATCAAAGAACTGTCGGAAAAATACGGCGAAGCCTGTCTGCGGTACGCCTTCTGCGACAGCGAGGCGCAGTACCTCATCAACGGTCTGCGGGCTCACGCGAGGCGCGCCGGGCTCGGCATCACGGTCGGCGAGTGCGCCAAGCGGAGGATAAGAGACCGTATCGACTGTACCGGGAAGCTCATGGCATCCGGCAGGTTCTTCGTGAAGGACGACTGCCTGCTCGTGCAGAAAGGGCTTGCCGAGGCACTCTGGGACAGAAGCTCCGCCGTCGACAAGCGGCTCGACAACTTCACCTCCGACATCGACATCCTCGATGCGATGGAGTATTCTTTCGAGCGATACATGACAAAGCTGGCGGGAAACCCGCCGGCGGATAATCTGAAAGGAAAGACATGGACAGACTGATACTTGACTATCTTGAAGCAAAATACAAGGTCACGCCTCCACGCGCGTTCTACGCCGAGATCGCGAAGTGGGATGCGTGGCGGCGCGGCTTCTTTAAGCCGTTCCACGAATTTTCCGAGAACGGCGCGGGCGGCTTTCCGGTAAAAAGGGAGCTGTACCGCCTCAACATGGCGAAAAAGATCTGCGAGGACTGGGCGACGCTCATCCTCGCGGACAAGACCGTCGTCACCTCCTCCGACTCCGCCGTCGCGGAATGGCTCGGCGGCGCGGACGGCGAGCACGGCTTCCTCGGAGAGCAGAAATTCATCAAAAATGCCGCAAGGCTCGTCGAGAAGGCGTTCTCGCTCGGCACGGGTGCGGCGATCCTGCGCATCGACGGCGTGACGCTCGACGGCGGGTACCTCACGGGGTGTCCTGAGGCACGGCTCGGCACGGTCTTTGTCGACGCGGAGCACATCGTGCCGATCAGCACAGAAAACGGAAAGATCACCGAGGCGGCGTTCATTTCCGAGTCGATGCGGGACGGCATCCCGACGGTCTACGTCGAGATCCACCGCAGGGGCGCGGACGGCTACGTCATCACGAACGAGCTTCTGAAGAGAGAAAACGGCGAGCTCATACCGGACAAGCTGCCGCGCGGCGTGGCGGGAGAGGTCAGAACGGGCACCTTCGTCCCGTTCTTCGCGATCCTGAAGCCGAATCTGACGAATCACGTCGACGAGTCGTGCGGCCTCGGCGTTTCGGTCTATGCCCAGGCGACGGACTGCCTCAAGGGAGTCGACCTCGCCTTCAACAATTTCTGCCGCGACCTCAAGCTCGGCGGCAAAAAGGTCTTCATGAACAGAAATCTCGTGATGCGCGACGGAAACGGGACGCTCTACACTCCCGACGACGTGGCGCAGCAGCTCTTCGTGACCGTCGGCGACGGCGATCTCGCGGAGGAGACGATGATCACGGAGCACAATCCCGATCTCCGCACGAAGGAGAACGCCGAGGCGGTGCAGAGTCAGCTCGACTATCTGTCGTTCAGATGCGGCATGGGCACGAGGCAGTACCTCTTCTCGGGCGTGCAGGGAAAGGCGCAGCTCACGGCGACACAGTACACGGGCGAGAGGCAGGACCTCATCCAGACGACGGCTCACCACCGCATCAACGCCTGCGAGTTCATCTCGGATTACGTCCGCGCGGCGCTCACGGCGGCAGTGAAGGTGCTTTGCCTTCCGCTTGACGCATCGGCTCCCGTCACGGTGAACTTCGACGACAGCTATTTCATCGATTCCGAGTCGCAGAGGGCCCGCGACAGAGAGGAAGTGGCGGCGGGGCTCATGAAGCCGTGGGAATTCAGGATGAAATGGAGAGGCGAGAGCGAAGAGCGCGCCAGAGCCATGACGGAAGAATAATTACCGAGGGATATGCGTCAGGACGGTTTCGGACCGGGAAAAAGATGGGACGGGCGGGCATCGGACGCAGAAAAACGAAAAAGCGAAAGGAGAAGAAAATGACGAAAATCAGTGAGATCTTCGGGGGAAGATCGCTGAGCGCGGAGGAATTCGAGGCGGCTCTCGCCGGATCGGGGTATTCTCTCTTCGGCGCGGAGGAAAAACGCGCGCTCGAAAAACGCCTCGAGGAGCAGAAGGCCGAGTTCGAGTCGGAGCTGACGCGCTCCCGCGTGAGCGCCGCCCTGAAGTACGAGCTGAAGCGCCGCGGAGCGCACAACGTGTCCCTTGCGGCTGCCGCGATCGGGATCGACGGCTTTGCAGGGGACGAAAAAGATGCAGAAGCCTTTGCGGAAGAAAAGGTCGAAAAATTCAGGCGCGAGGAGCCTTATATGTTCGCGGATGCGAAGGGCTCTCCCGTGTCCACGGGCGCCTCTCACGGTGAGAGCGCACCCGACACAGACAGTATGAGCGACAGCGAATACTACAACTACATCAAAATCAACTGAGAAAGGAAAATACAATGTCAAACTCGTTTATTTCAGTAAAGCAGATCGCGCGTGAGACTCTCCCGAGACTCATCGACAACCTCGTCTTCCCGAATCTCATTTACAGAGACACGGCAGGCGCGGGCGCTGCAAAGAAGGGCGACACGGTCGCGGTACGCCGTCCCGTGAAGCTCACCGCAAGAGAGTTCTCCGAGAACGACGGCGTCACCGCCGAGGGCATCACCGAGGAATGCGTGAACGTGAAGCTCGACAAGATCGCGACGGTCGACGCGGAGGTCTCCGCACTTGAGAGTGCGCTGAGCTTCGACTCCGTCACGCGTCTTTTCATCGAGCCCGCGGCTGCGGCTCTCGCAGAGAAGATCAACAACGACGGTCTGTCCCTCTATGCCGACGTACCGTACGTCGCCGGAACGGCAGGCACGACTCCCGATGCTCTCGCGGACTTCTCCGCGGCGGCTCTCGCGCTTGACAACAACCGCGTGCCGACCTCGAAGAGATGCGCGGTCTGGGACCCGACGGCAAGCGCCGCCTTCAAGCAGATCCCCGCTCTCGTGAACGCCGAGAAGTGCGGCACGACGACGGCTCTCAGAAGCGGCTCCATCGGTGAGGTCTTCGGCATCTCCAACTACATGACTCAGGCGGTAAAGAGCCACACCGCCGGCACTCTCGCTCCCGCGAGCGGAAACATGACGCTCTCGGAAGCGGCGAGCGCATCAAACAGCGTCAAGATCACCGGCACCACGCTCACCGGAACGCTCAAAAAGGGCGATATCCTCACCGTCGGCGGCAAGACCTGCACCGTCACCGAGGATGCGGCGGTCGCCGACGGCACGATCACGGCGAAGGTATATCCCGCGATCACCGCGTCCTCCGGCGCTACCGTAACGCTCACCGGAAGCCACAAGGCCAACCTCGTCTTCCATCCGGACGCATTCGCGTTCGTGACGCGTCCGCTTTCCACTCCCGCCGGAGTCGAGAGCTACGTCACGACCTACAACGGCATCTCGCTGAGAGTGGTCCGCGGCTACGACATGAAGTACAAGAGAGAAATGCTCTCCATGGACGTGCTTTATTCGTTCGCAACGCTCTATCCGGAGCTTGCCTGCCGTTACCTCGGCTGATAGGAAAAATGGCACGGTTTGATTACTCGTACTATAAGGAGATCTACGGCGGCGAGCTCTCCGAGAGGGAATTCGATCGCTTTTCGCTTACCGCCGCCGACGTCGTGTCCGTTCTCACGGGCACGGACGTCACCGAATCCGACGACGAGTGCGTGATCCGCGCTCTCTGCATCGAAACGGACGAATGTGCCGGATTTGCCGGAGGCAATCCGTGGACGGAGGCCGAATCCGCGGGAGACTACTCCGCGTCGTACGACACGTCGCGGGTGAAGGACGTCTGCGGCATGCCCGTCTCCGCAGGAGCGATAGCGGCGCTTACGAGATGCGGACTGCTCACGAGGTGGTCGGGATGGGGAAAAGAGAAACCGTGACGCTTTTCTGCCCCGTGGGTGAGGCGGATTTCGGAACGGTCTGGAAAAGATACGTCCTGCGCGGCGTGATCTATGAAGAAAAACGGCTCCTCTCGGGGTGCGAGGCGACTCTGTACGCGGACGGATGTACCAAGTCCTTCTGCGGCGGCGGTGTCTCGCCGTTCCCCGCGATCGTGCCGGGATGCGCGGTGTCGAGAGGAGTTGTCGGGGAAAAAGAGCGCTATTCGGGCGCTCTCCCCGACGCCGAAGTGCTGAAGGTCGTGTCGGTGAGCTCTCACCGGCGCGGCACTCCGCGCCTGTGGCACGTCAGGGCGGATCTCGGATAACGGAGGTGAGCGAAATGACGGATAATTACGACGGCATCCTCGAAGAGCTCTGCGCATCTTTTTCGGAGGAGCTCGGAGCAGACGGTGCCGTGAAGCCCTGCGCCGTCCCGTTCCACGGGAACGGAAGATGCCTCTTTATCGGGCTGTCAGGCGTCGGAGAGGAAAAGCGGAAGTATATCGACGGTTCTTCGTCGGTGGATATCCCCTTTGATCTGAAGCTGCGCTTCCGCGATCTTTCTCCGTCCGACAGACTCGACGCGGAGGCGTTCATCGAGAACTTTCCTCTGCCCGACGGCGTGAGTCCCGCGGGAAGCCCGACGATCAGGTCGGGGGCGGGGAGCCTTTCCGAGTGCTCCCGACGCTTCACGGCACGTCGGCTGACGGCGGGCGACACGGACGTCGGCTTCGAGCTCGGGCTTCAGAGCGGGACGTGGACGGCGCCGGGCGCGGGATTCATCGCTTTTTCGCTCACCGAAAAGGCCGACACGTCCTCTCACAGATACGTCGGGGAGGACGAGACGCTCACAAGCGTCGACGGAGTCGCGTACTATGCTGACGCCGAGATCGTGCCGGTGACGGCAGCGGCGGCGGAGGTAGCATCTCTCACGGTCGGAGGCACGCTCCCCGTCAGGAGAGCGGGAAAGATCATCACTCTCGTGTGCATCTTCCGTGAGGAGGAAGCGGGAAAAGTGAAGATGAAATTTGCGTCAGGCGCAAAAACGGAGGAGGAAAATGAATAAGGTCTACTGCATAACGGTGAAAAACTCCGTCGCGGCGCTGAATCTGTCTCCGCTTTCCGTCTGCCGCCCGATCGAGGGAGGGCTCGTCGGCTTCGACGCTCCCGAAACGGGCGCCCGTTTCGCTTCGGACGGATTCGGAGACGGAGGGTATGCGCTCGACACGGGGATACCTCCGCGGGAGCTTTCGCTGACCTTCGAGGTCACGGACAAGGCGTACTTTGAGTCTGTGAGAGCGAGCGCGATAAGGCTGATGAATCCGCACGAGGAGGCAACGCTGACGGTCACGCTCACCTCGAGGCACAGAAGCATCAGGGCTTATCCGTGCGGTGTACCGGAGTTTTCGACGGGTGGCACGGGCTGTCCGCTGAAAATAAAAATGAGCTTCACCGCTCCGTCACCGTTCTTCTCGGACGGCGAGTGGATAAGACTGAGCCTTCCCACGAATGTGCCGCTGCTCTCCTTCCCGTTCAGCCCGATGGCGGGCGCGGGAACGGTGTGCGCCATGGCGCAGAGCAGCACGTACACGGCGAAGATCACGAATCCCGGCGACGTTTCCTGCGGATTCATCGCCTCGCTCAGGGCGGTGCACGGATCCGTCGACTCGCCGTACGTCTCGATGAACGGCCACTTCGTGAAATTCGACGACGTGATGCTTCGCGGAGACAGCCTGACCGTCGACACGCGCCGCGGCTCGAAGGGGCTGATCTGCAACGGCACGCGCAGGTATTCGTTTACACGCGACAGCACGTTTTTCTCCCTCGGGCCGGGAGAGAACACGCTCACGTTCTCGGCTGAGGACAACCTTCAGAATCTCGAGGTGTCGGTCAGATTCGTGCCGCTTTATCTCGGCGCGTGAGGAGGGAAAATGGAGCTTTATTTTCTTGATTCCGCCTTTGAGTGCGTCGGGATCGCGGAGCGCATCACTTATCTGCGCCACGCGAGGCGGTTTTTCGCTCCGTCGGAGCTTGAGATGACGCTTGACTGCGGAGTGTCCGACGTGCCCGCGGAGGCGAAGTACGTTTTCGACACGGAAAGTGCGGAGTGTACCGTCATCGACGGGATGACGGTCGAGGCCGGAGTCGGCGTCACCGTTTTCGGCAGAGGCGCGGAGTCTCTGCTCGAGAGGCGGATCGTCGCCGCGGAGGACGTGTATTCCGGACCCGTGGAGTCCACGGTGAGAGGCGCCGTCTCCGCCGCCTTTTCGGGAAGCCGCTCGTTCCCCGGCATCATGCTCGGGGACGAGTGCGGGATAAGCGATTCCGTGGTCATCCCGGTCTGCTGGGACGGGCTGTCGGAGTTCGCGTACTCGACGCTGCTCCCATTCGGCGCGTCTTACAGAGTCAGGCTTCCCGTGGGCGGCACGAAGCTCGTCTTCGAGGTCGTGCGCGGGACCGACAGAAGTCTCTCTCAAAACGCCGTCGCGCCGGTCGTGTTTTCGGATGCTTCCGACGGGCTCGCAAACGGCAGATTTACGAGAGACTTAAAAAAACATAAGAATACCGCGATAGTCGTCGGCAGCGACGGGACCGCGGTCACGGTGAGCATCGGCTCGCCCACGGGGGAGAACCGGCGTGAGCTCTTCGTGAGCGCGAAGGACCTATTCCCTGCGAGCTTCGGAACGTCGGGCGCGTATCAGGAGGCGCTTCGCTTCCGCGGCAGGAGAGAGCTTTACAAAAAGCTTGCTGAAAGCGAGTATCGCGGAGACGTCGTGAACGGGCCGGACGCCGTGTTCGGAGCCGATTATTTCCTCGGAGACACGGTGGAGCTCGTCATCGGCGGCGTCTCGAACGCGGTGAGGATGACCTGCGCGACTCTCACCGTAAAAGACGGAGTAAGGACGCTCGTGCCGTCGTTCGGCACGGTGTGACGGAAAGGAAAAAATGAACGTATTTTCAAATGAGACAATAACCGGAGGACCGTACGACTCGACGTCCGTCGTCGGGACCGTGAACGGCTTTCCGCGAGGCAACAACGCCGTCGACTCGGCTTTCGTCGCGTCGATGATAGACAGTCTTATCACGGGCGGCGTCGTCGGAGACGGATTCTCCGTATACGCCGCCGGCGGGCTCGGCGTCACGGTCAGCCCGGGCGTCGCCTGGGGAAGAGGACGCATGTCACGGCTCGATTCGGCGAAGCGATACGAGCTCGTCGCGGGATACACCTACAGCTTTGTCGTGAGGTTTGCCGCCGACGACAACACGTCGCGGCTCGTCGTCATCGCGGACAGCGTTCCGTTCTCTCCGCTTCGCACGGAGTCGACCTACGACCTCGTGATCGCAAGCGTGAGAGTGCCTGCGGGGACGGAGACGGTCACGTCTTCCATGATCACCGACAGGCGCGCGGCCGCCTCGTCCTGCGGACGCGTGACCTCAAAGATTTAAACGGCATATAATGTTCACGGGAGAGCTTCGTACTCTCCCGTGTCGGGACGGAGGACAATGAAAAAAACGGTAATCGGTGCCGCGGGCGCCGTCGGAGGCTTTATCATGACGCTTTTCGGCGGCTGGACGACGGCGATGACGACTCTCGTCATCTTCATGGGGATCGACTGGATCTCCGGCATGATATGCGCGGGTGTCTTCAAAGCGTCCGACAAGACGGAAAACGGCGGACTTTCGAGCAAGGTCGGCTTCCGCGGACTTTCAAAAAAATGTATGATCCTTCTTTTCGTGCTCGTCGGAACGAGGCTCGACCTCATATTCGGAACGCCGTTCGTCAGGGACGCGGTCTGCATCGCGTTCATCCTGAACGAGCTCATTTCGATAATCGAGAACGCGGGACTCATGGGAGTCCCCGTGCCGAAGGTGATGGCGCGGGCGCTCGACATTCTGCAGGACGATAAGAAAATCGGAGGAAACGAAAATAAAAATAATGCTTGATCCCGGTCATGCGGGCAACACTTACAATCAGTCCACGGTCATCGCGGACTATTACGAATCGAACATGACGTGGACGCTCGCCGCGAAGCTGAAAAAAGCCCTTGAAAAGCACGGCTTCGAGGTGGGGCTGACGAGGGGAACGAAGGACGAGGATCCGGAGCTGACGGAGAGGGGAAGACGTGCCCGCGGGTACGATCTTTTTCTCTCGCTCCACTCGAACGCGTCGTCCGACCCCGCGTCGCGCTCGCCGTGGCTCATCCACTTCTCTCCCGACGGGAAGACCGATCTCGACGAGAGAAGCGAGGCGGCGGCGAGGGCTCTCGGCCCCGTGATCTCGCAGGTCATGGGGACCACCGCACCGTTTTACTACACGAAGCCGACGGACTTTGACCGCGACGGCAACGGATACGTCGACGACGAGTGGTACGGAGTTCTGTTCGGAGCGAAGAGCGTCGGAGTGCCGGGCGTGATACTCGAGCACAGCTTCCACACGAACGCCGAATCGACTCTGTGGCTGATGGATGAAAAAAACCTCGACGCTCTCGCGGAGGCAGAGGCTGAATGTCTCGCAAAACTGTTCAAAACGGAGGACGAAGAAATGACGGAAGCCGAAAAAAAGGCTTTTTCGGAGCTTTCCGCGAAGGTGGATAAGCTCGAAAAGAGAGTCACGGCTCACCACGACCAGATCGGCGTGAAGTGGGCATACGTCGACGAAAATCTGCCCGACTGGGCGGCGCCGACGGTGAAAAAGCTCGTGCAGTCCGGCATCATCAAGGGGAACGGAAAGAACTCGTTCGAGCTGTCTTACCTCCTCATGAGGATACTCGTGATGCTCGACCGCGCGAAAATATTTGACTGAAAAACCACCCGAAAGGGTGGTTTTTAGGAGTTAAGCGGGCGGCGATGCCGCCCGTTAAGGAGTGAAGCCGCGGGCGCGCCCGCTGTGAAGTTGTGTGCGAGCACACAGATAAGGAACACTTTTGCCGATGGCAAAAGTGAACTCTATAAAAGCTTAAGGCTTAAGACTTAAGGCTTAAGACTTATCTCCCGATATGGTACTTGTCGCTTTCCTCGAGGCCGAGGATGT
>JAKSPW010000210.1 GCA_024404435.1 Clostridia bacterium
GCCCGTAGTGCTCCCGTTCCTCGTCTTCCGCGATCTGCACGTCCTTTCGTCCGTCACGATCGCCGCGATGACGGTGATGACGCTCTGGTCGGGCATCGACTACCTCGCAAAATATTGGAAATTCCTCGATCCTCAGAAATAAAAAAGAGCCGAAAGGCTCTTTTTTATACGTATTCGTAAAGTTCTCCGCATTCAATGTACACGGTCTCGAATTCGGGGTGGCGCGTCTTCAGCTCTTCGGCGAGGAGCATCATGCCGCCTCGCTCCGAGCCGATATGCCCGAGCACAAGGAGCGCCTTGCCGACTCCCATCTGACCGTAATCCCTAACGAGCTCGCCCTCTGCCCACTCGCAGATCTCGCCCGTGAGCACGAAGTCGCACGTCTCAAGTTCCTCGACGACACGCCCCGGAGTCCCGAAGCAGAGCGCCGCGCGGCATCCGACTGCATCGGCGTCTCCCGCGAGTTTCACAGTCGCGAGCCCGAGTTTTTTCTTGACGAGCATAGCAAGCTCTCTCGCCGCAAAGCCCTTCTCAAGCTCCGCCTCGGCAACGCCGTACGCAACGTGCTTCAGGCTCTTCACCGGAAGTCCCAAGAGTTTCAGTTCGCCCTCTCTTATGAGGTCGCCCTCTCTCGCGTGAGCGTAGTCGTGATAGCGGAAGACCGTTATCCCGAGTTCTTCTGCGAGTTTTTCTTTTTCCGGTGCCATGCCGAGCGTGCGGTGGAAGTCCGTGTGCTCGTAGAACATCGGCTCGTGGACGATGAGCAGATTGATCCCGCGGCGGGATGCCTCGCGGAGCACCTCCGGTGTCGCGAACATCGCCGTTCCGACTTTTTTTATTTCCCCGTTTTCGTTTCCGACCTTGATCCTGTCGCAGGTCGCGTCAATATCGAACGGAAGCGTGATGCCGTCGGTCAGTTCACGGCACAGGTCAATGATTTTCATTTTAACCTCCAAAAAAAGAGGCTGACGCCTCTTTTTTATTTTTCGGCAGAGCCGTTTGATTCGATTTCTTTGAGAGATACTGCCTTTGAGTGTCTGATCGGATCCCAGCCGACGTGTCTCTTGAGGATCGCGGCGTACGAGATCGGGAGGTAGGTGATCATGAACAGCGGGAAGGTGAATATCGAAAGTATCTTGCGGGGCACCGTGGTATGTATATGACTCCACTCCGTGATCGCCGTGATGATGCCGACGACGAACACGATCCCATACGCATCGGCAAGCGGGATAACGATGAGATTGAGTGCGTGGAAGAATTCTCCCTTAAACGCCATTACTATGGATGCGGCGATGTCAAGCGTCAGCATGATGCCCGAAAGTATCATCGCGGGCATGATCGTCATCGACATGTCGAAGCAGGCAGACGGTCCGCCGTGGTACGTTTCGGTCCTTTCGTTCTTCTTGAAGATGCCGGTGATCAGCCTCTTGCCGTAGTTCGCGAAGACCTGAAGGTATCCCTTCGCCCAGCGGAGTCTCTGATTCCACGACTGACGGAACTTGACGGGCTGCTCGTCGAAGAATTCAGCCGTTCCGCAGTAGCCGATCCTCTCGCCGTTCACGACGCTCGACGCCGTGAATTCGATATCCTCGGTAAGCAGGAAATAATTCCACTCGAGATGCCCTTCCTTGTTCTCAAAGAGCTTTCTGTCGACGAGGAAGCCCGTGCCCGAGACGGCACAGCTCGTCTTCAGGATCATTCTCGAATTGTTGAGGTATTTCGCTTCTCTGATGAACCAGAGAGCGTATCCGGAGGAGATCCAGTTGTCTCCGTAGTTCTTGGAGTTGCGGTAGCTCGTAAGCGCTCTGAAGCCCTCTGAGTACGCCTTGTTCATCTCGGTGACGTAGTTGGGTGTCAGAACGTTGTCCGCGTCGAAAACGAAGAATGCGTCGAACGCTTCCCTGTCAAAGTCGTTTTCTATCTTTTCGAGCAGATAATTCAGAGCATAGCCTTTTCCGACAAGCTCCTTATTGAATCTTTCGTACACGACGGCTCCGCATTTCCGTGCCGCCTCGGCGGTCCCGTCCGTACAGTTGTCTGCGACGACAAATACGGTTATCCTGTCCGACGGATAATCCTGTTCATTTATGCTTGTGATGAGCTCGCCTATGACAGCCTCTTCGTTTCTTGCGGGGATAAGAACGGCAAAATTGTGGAGGACTGCCTCCTTTTCATAGGGTTTCGGGCGTTTCACAAGGGCAACGGCAATATAGAAAAACTGATATGAATAACATATCAGGAACAACATTCCGATAACGCCGTTGATAAAATACAAAGTCTGCATTTCAATTCCCGGGTCAATGACCCTTCGTCCTTTTCGGCATATGCCGATAATTCCTGTTTTCGTTATCCGGAGGTCCTCCGGCACGTTCCGTTATATTCTACCACAAATGCGGAGAATTTACAAGTGCTTTTCATATAATTATGCGTTTCGCGGGTATCCGGCACGGCAGGAGAGTTGAGTCTCAAGCTGATCATTTATAAAAAAAGCTGCCGAAGAGTTTTTCCTCTTCGGCGGCTTTTTGTCTGCCACCGTTATTCCGGGGCCCGTTGATGGTATGACCGTCCTTGATCGACAGAGCGTGACTTTCTCCGTTTATGATCACGCACGGTGCTTTGTCCGCGTCCCCGAAAGAAATATTACCGACTTCAACCGTAACATCTCGATTTTTGTGAAAGGTATTCTGATGTTCAACCCGACAAACCGAGGTTTGTTGATTCAATCCCATAAAGCAGAAAAATACTTGTAATAAAATTCTTTTTCC
>JAKSPW010000211.1 GCA_024404435.1 Clostridia bacterium
ATCTGATACGGCTTCCGAGCGGGGTCGATTCCGGCAGGAAGATGACGTTGATCTCTTCTTCGCCCGAGGCGAGGAACATGCACTCGGAGAGCTCTCCGCAAAGCTTCGCGGGAGCGAGGTTGGAAACGAGAACGACCTTTTTGCCGATGAGCTGTTCGGGCTCGTAGTAGAGAGCGATACCCGACACTACCTGCCTCTTCTCAAAGCCGAGGTCGACCTTGAGTTTTAAGAGTTTCTTTGCTTTCTTGATCTTTTCGCACTCGATTATCTTTGCGCATCTGAGCTCTGTCTTTGCAAAGTCGTCAATGGATATCTCGGGAAGATGCTCGGTGTCCTCGGTCACGGGCTCGCCTGCGGCTGCCTTTGCGGCGGCTTCCTGCTCTGCCTTGACTTCTTCCATGAACTTTTCTTCGTCAACTCTGTTGAAGAGCGGCTCGGGCTCGCCGACGGAGGCACCGGATTTCAGTGCGCCGAAGGTGAGAGCCGAATCAAAGTCAGTAACGTCCGAGCCGATCTCGGCAAAAATCTTTTCGGCGGATGCGGGCATTACGGGAGACAGCAGAACTGCTCATATGCGGATCGCCTCAAGAAGATTATAAAGCACCGTACCGAGTCTCGGCTTGTTTGCCTCGTCCTTTGCAAGCGCCCACGGAGTCGTCTCGTCGATGTACTTGTTAGCGCGGCGGAGTGCCGTGAATATCTCGGAAACGGCGTCTGCGATATGGAAGGAGTCCATATTCTCCGCATATTTTGCCGCGGCGTTTGTGAACGTGTCCTTAAGGTCGCGGTCGAGCTCCGTTTCATCTGCGGGCGTCGGGATAACACCGCCAAAGTACTTCTTCGTCATCGCTACCGTGCGGTTGACGAGATTGCCGAGGTTGTTCGCAAGGTCTATATTGAACTTTGCGATCACGTTTTCATACGTTACGACACCGTCGTTGAGGTACGGCATCTCGGAAAGTGCGTAGTATCTGACCGCGTCGACACCGATCTTATCTGCGAGTCCGTCGGCGTAGATAACGTTGCCGCGGGACTTGGACATTTTGTCCATTCCGGCGATAAACCACGGATGTGCGAAGATCTTCTTCGGGAGAGGAAGATCGAGAGACATCAGGAATATCGGCCAGTAGATCGAATGGAATCTCGTGATATCCTTACCGATGATGTGGACGTCAGCCGGCCAGTTCTTTTTGAAATGCTCGGACTGATGCTCATAGTCAAGGTCGGGATCGTAGCCGAGAGCCGTGATGTAGTTCGTCAGCGCGTCGAGCCAGACGTATACGACGTGCTCGGGATCGAAGTCAACGGGAATTCCCCATTTGAAGCTCGTTCTCGAAACGCAGAGGTCCTGAAGTCCCGGCTTAATGAAATTGTTGATCATTTCCTTCTTGCGGGCTTCCGGCTCGATAAAGTCGGGATGAGCGTCGTAATACTCCATCAGTTTATCGGCATATTTGCTCATTTTGAAGAAATACGACTTTTCTTTCATCTTGTAGACGGGTCTGCCGCACTCGGGGCATTTTCCGTCGACGACCTGGCTGTCGGTAAAGAACGCCTCGTCGGGTGTGCAGTACCAGCCCTCGTATTCGCCGAGGTAGATGTCGCCCTTGTCGTACATCTTCTTGAAGATCTTCTGTACTGCTTTTTCGTGATTCTCGTCGGTCGTTCTGATGAAATAGTCGTAGGTCGTGTTCATCTTGTCCCAGACACCGCGGACCTCTGACGAGATATTGTCAACGTACTGCTTCGGAGTGATTCCGGCGTTCACGGCCTTTTCCTCGATCTTCTGACCGTGCTCGTCCGTTCCCGTGCAGAAATAGACGTCGTACCCGCGAAGTCTCTTGTAACGCGCGACGGCGTCCGTCATGATGATCTCATACGTGTTGCCGAAATGCGGCTTGGATGAAGCGTATGCGATCGCTGTTGTTATATAGTATTTTTCTTTCATTTCAGTACCTTTTCACCTGCGGCGTAAACGTCGGTCATTGCCGCGGGATTTTTTTCGTTAAGTATGATAATATCGGCTCTGAGTCCCTCTTTCAGGGCTCCGCAGGTGCCGTCGATCCCGACCATTTTCGCGGGATTTGACGTAGCGCACGGGATAGCCTCTTCAAGAGTCTTCGAGCAGAACTTCATGTAGTTGCCTACTGCCGATATAAGGTCGAGCGTACTGCCGGCAAGCGCACCGTCAACGTTTACGGCCTTGCCGTCCTTGACGAACACTTTAAGTCCGGCGATGGAGTATTCTCCGTCCTCGCATCCCGCCGCTTCCATGGAATCGGTGATGAGCACGAGCTTGCCGTCGGGCTTGAGGCGAGAGAGCATCTCGATCATCGCGGGATGAACGTGCATGCCGTCGCAGATCACTTCGCTGTAAGCATCCGACAGAAGGGACGCTGCCGTGTGTCCCGGCTCTCTGTGGTGCATCTGACGCATCGCGTTGAACGTATGCGTGAACGAGGCCGCACCCTTTTCAAGTGCCGTCATCGCTTCGTCGTACGTCGCGTCGCTGTGCGCGATCCCGAGAGTAGCCCCTCTCGAAAGCGCCGCCTTGTAGAAGTCGTCTCCTGCAAGCTCGAGGGCTGCGGATACGTGCGTCGGCATGCCGTCGAGTGAGTCGATAATCCGTCCGAGCTCATCGCCGTCGGGTGCGGCAAGAAGCTCAGTCGGATGTGCACCTCGTTTTGAAGGGTTAAGATATCTTCCCTCAATATGGCATCCGGCGACTGTCGTTTTACCGGGCAGCACTTCTCT
>JAKSPW010000212.1 GCA_024404435.1 Clostridia bacterium
CTTCTCTGCCGTAGAGCGTTACGTCGTGTCCCGTGCGGTCGAGGTACCAGGTGATGAGCGAGCCCCATCTTCCGCAGCCGATTACGGTTATTTTCATATTTTATTTTCCTTTACGGTCAAAAGCGTTTTTGTTTGGCTATATTCTACCACAAACTTCCGGATTTTGCAACGAGGAAAAAGAAGAAACGCGGGACTAATCCCGCGTTTCACTTGTATATCTTTCAATAGTGTCGATGAGCATCGTGCTGACGATCGGATTTCTGCCGTCCTGCACCACGACGTCGGCGAGCCTCTTGAACGGCTCGATGTACGCCTCGTGCATGGGCTTGACCGTCGTCAGATACTGCGAGACGACGGAGTCGATGTTCCTTCCTCTCTCCTTCACGTCACGGACGAGCCGCCTCAGGATGCGCACGTCGGCGTCTGCGTCGACGAACACCTTGATGTCGAGGACGTCGGCAAGCTCCGGGCAGGCGAAGAGAAGAATGCCTTCGATTATGATGACGGGACGGCTTTCGACGTGCAGCCACTCCTCGCGTCTCAGGTGAGTCGTGAAATCGTACGTCGGGCACATGATGCCCTTGCCGCGCTTGAGACTTTCGAGATGAGAGCAGAGAAGCTTCATGTCGAACGCATCGGGGTGGTCGTAGTTGATCTTCGCGCGCTCGTCGTAGGTCATCTCGGGATGATCCTTATAATAGCTGTCCATGCTGATGAGGAGCGAGTCGTCTCCGAACGCTTCCGCGATGCGGTTTGCGAGCGTCGTCTTTCCGCTGCCGGTGCCGCCGCAGATACCGATTATCAGATTGTCTTTGTTTTTCATTTTTTCCTGCTTTCCTGCTCGGCTTTCTTTTTCAGCCAGCATTTGCGGCACATCGGAACGTATCTGTCGTTTCCGCCGAGGCAGATCTGATCTCCCTTGAACAGAACGTCGCCGTTCTCGTCGATGCGGGCGTTGACGGTAGCTTTCGCGCCGCAGCGGCAGATCGACTTTATCTCCGTGATCGACTCAGCGATCTCGAAGAGTCTGCGGCTTCCGGGGAAGGTGTGGGTGAGAAAGTCAGTCCTGAGCCCGAAGCACAGCACCGGCACGTCATAGTCGATGACGATCTGACCGAGCTCGTCCACCTGCTCGGGCGTGAGGAACTGACACTCGTCGACGATTATCACTTCGCAGTCGCGGTGATTTTCGGTATATAACTTATAAAGGTCAACGTTGGACGGTACGCTCAGAGCGGGCGCTTCGAGACCGATGCGGGAGCGCACGACGTCTTCTCCGTCACGGGTGTCGACGGAGGGCTTCATGAACATGACCTTCATGCCGCGCTCTTCGTAATTGAATTTTGTGATGAGCGCCTGAGCCGTTTTCGAGCAGCCCATCGCTCCGAATTTGAAATATAATTTAGCCATGATGAATTCTCATTCCACTTCGTTTAGTATAAGCGGGCGCGCCTCGGGAGCTGCGGGACCGAATTCGGTCGAAGAAAGCAGCTTTTTCTCAGCCGCGGCGAGCTTCGCTTCGTCGGATGCGTACAGAGTCGCTATCACGTCTCCGCGACGCACGGCGTCTCCCGTTTTCTTCGCGAGCATGATGCCCGCCGAGTAGTCGATCGTGTCGTCCTTCGTATTCCTGCCCGCACCGAGCAGCAGGCTTGCCACGCCATACCCTTCGGTGTCGACGCGGGTGACGTATCCGTCGGCGGGAGAGAGGACGTCAAGCCGGAAAGGAGCCTTCGGGAAAAGGGAAGTGTCGAGTATCCACTTTTCGTTTCCGCCCTGCGCCTTTACCATTTTCACGAGCGCTTCGAGAGCTTTTCCCGACGAGATCGCTTCTCTCGCGGCATCCTCGCACTCTTTTTTCGTGCCGTGTCCGGCAAGGTGGAGCATCCGCGAAGCGAGCGTGAGGCAGACCTCTGTGAGATCCGACGGTCCGTGACCGTTCAGCGTGTCGACCGCCTCGATCACCTCGAGCGAGTTGCCGATCGCGTACCCGAGAGGCACGTCCATGTCGGTTATCAGCGCGAGCGTCTTTTTGCCCGCTTTTTTGCCGATATCCACCATCATTTCCGCAAGCCGCGTCGAGTCTTCGACCGTTTTCATGAACGATCCGCTGCCCGTTTTCACGTCGAGCACGATGCAGTCGTCGTCTGCGGCGAGCTTTTTGCCCATGATGCTCGACACGATCAGCGGCATGCTGTCGACCGTCGCCGTGACGTCGCGCAGAGCATAGAGCTTCTTGTCCGCGGGCGCGAGCGACTGTGTCTGACCGACGATGCAGATGCCCGTCTCGTTCACGATCCGCTCGAACTCGTCCGTGTCCATCTCGACTCTCATTCCCTCGATGGATTCGAGCTTGTCGACCGTGCCGCCCGTGTGTCCGAGCCCTCTGCCGCTCATTTTCGCGACCTTGCAGCCGAGGGACGCGACGATCGGAGCGACGACGAGGCTCGTCTTGTCGCCGACGCCGCCCGTCGAGTGCTTGTCGACGCGCAGGCCGTCAATGTTCGGGAAGGAAAGCTTTTCGCCCGAGTCGCGGATGGCGAACGTCAGCGAGGCAGTCTCGTCCGCGTTCATCCCGCGGAAATAAATCGCCATGCACATCGCCGCCGCCTGATAATCGGGCACCGTGCCGTCTCTGTATCCGAAAACAAAGGAGCGTATCTCCTCATCAGTGAGCACGAGACCGTCTCTTTTTTTCTTGATCAAGTCGTACATTCTCATGGGGAAACGCTCCTTT
>JAKSPW010000213.1 GCA_024404435.1 Clostridia bacterium
TCGCGGATCACCCAGTCGTATTCCGCCATGTCGAGCTCTCTGCCGCAGTACGCGCAGAATTTTCCCTCGAGCAGGTCGAGAGATGCTCCGCAGCCCCTGCAGGTCGTGACGGCAGGCGCGCAGACGACCTGCGTCCTGCACGCGATGCTTTTGAGCAGCCGGGCGTGAAGCTTTTCCCGCTCCACCGTACACTTTTCTCCGTCGTACCTTGTCAGGATCAGACGGATCTCGACCTCCGCGCGGAAATATTCTCCGCCGGACGAATACGACGTGACCTTCATGCGGTCAACGTCGATGCCGACGACGTCGCGGTATGCGCTCTGCAGACCGCCGAGACTTTCCGGCGCGAAAGCTTCAAACTGTTTTTTGTTTTCCGCGTAGATCACGGAAGAAATTTTATTCTGGACTCCCGAATAGAAGTTTGCCATGGAAAAGTTCGGATCGTCCTTCCGCATGAGGGCCTCGAATTCGCGGCCCATCATCGCGCTGCGGCCCTTTCTGCCGTATTTTTTGTAGATGAAAAACACGATCACGCCGAGAACGATGAGTATGGGAATGATCACTCCGGCGTACACGATCACGAACGAAATGACGTATACGGGGCTCGCGACGATAACGCTGAAAAAGCTTGCGAGCAGCGTGAGCAGGATCCCTCCGTCGGCTTCCTTCAGGAGGTTCGGCGCGTTTACGACGGCGTAAGCGGAAAATCCGAGAAATACCGCAAGCAGGGCCGCGAGGATGACGAGGAACACGATCTTGTTCCTTCTGATTCTGTATTTTTCATACCTGAGCTTCTCGTCGGGACGGAAGGCGAACACGGCGATCTTCGAATCGAGGTCCTCCACCGTGAACTTCGTGCCGCAGTAGTCGCAGCCGTCGAGCAGTGCTTCCCTCGTCGCCTCCGCGCCGCAGTTGGGGCAGATGAGCGTACCTTCCCCGACCGTCTTTGCACGGATGACGGTATAGTTTGCCGTCTCTTTGTCCGTCTTCGTATAGACCTCGGCACCGTCCTTCCGGTAAACCGTCTTTGCCGCGACTTCCTCCGTGACGTCGGTGATGTCGTATTTTCCGTCGGAATACCGCGCCGTTCTGATGCCGTCCTTTTCCGTGTAGGCCATGCGCTTCAGGACGATCTCGCAGGTCAGCCCGAGGCGGCGCAGACGGTTCTTCTGAAGCTGTATGATGTTTCTGAAGATCTGCGTGACGTCATTCTGGACGGGCTCGTTTTCTTCCGTGCCCGATTTGCTCAGAAATTCCGAGTAGTGCTCGCGGAAATCCGTCAGACGGGCGTCGAGAGGACTGCCGCTTTTTGCTTCGCTGAAGCCGGGCTTCAGCGCGTCGAGGACCTGCTTCATCGGAGCTTCCCAGCGATCCCTGAAGCCTTTCTTTATCCCGAAAACGACGGCGACGACTCCGGGTGCCGCGAAAACAAGTCCGCAGATCACGCCGAAAATGATGCTCCCGATCCCGTTTTCTCCGTGAATATAGCCGATCACGGGCGTTTCGATCAGGACCCCGCCGAGCAGAGACATAACTATACCAAGCAGAATGAGCATGACTCACCATCTCCCCGATTCAGATTCGGAATTCCCATACCGCCCGCATTGGGCGGGAAAAACGTCAGTCCTTGTAGAAGGAATAAGCGGCGTCGAGCTTTGCCGCTGCAGCGACTGCGTCGAGCGCCGTCTCGATAACGGATTCGCCCTCCGTAAGCGCGGAGACACCGGAGATCGCGCGGATCGAGCCCTCGCTTTCGCTTGCGGCGAGATAGTACGTTACGACGAGCGTGAAGTCGCTTGAAACCGAGGTGACGACGAGCGTGACTTTCTCTTCGCCGTCCTTCAGGGTCTTTTCGGGGGCGTTTTTGCCTTCCCAGCCTTCGGCCCATTCGTAGGTGCATTCCGCACCCTCGATCTTGTTCTCTTCGGCAGACTTGAGAGTGAACTCGCAGTAGACCTTCATCGCCTCGTCGAGGGAGATGTCCATCTCATGTCCCTTTGCGGGGAGAGAGAGGTAGGAGGCGGGCTCGGAACCGCAGGAGACGATACCGAGAAGCATGACTGCGCAGATGATAAGCGATACGATTTTTTTCATTGTTGTTTTTCCTTTCGTGGTCAAATGTCCGAAAATATGATACAACATTCCCGCGGAAAAGTCAATCTTTTTCGCCGTAAATGTCCTCGTACAGCTTGTCGGCGTATCCGCCGTCAAAGCTCTTCGAGGTGCGTCCGTCGCGCATCCACACGCCGCGCGCGACGAGCTCGTTCGAGGCGGTGTCGAACGAGAAGAAGATCACGATCATGGTGCTCGTTTCGTCTTCCTCTCCCCCGACCTCGATGGTGAAGCGGACGGGATCGGAGCCCGGGTCGAGGCGGCGGAGATCGGGTGCGCCCTCGGCTTCCCAGTCTTCCGACCAGTCAAACGACACGTCTCCGTCGAAGTTGGCGTAGCGATCCCTCACGGCGGCGTCGAAGGTCTTCTGCGGGTAACCGACGACGAAGGCGTTTTCGGGCCTTGCGGCGCAGGAGACGAGAGTCACGGCGAGGAGGACGAGGATGATGAGTGAGATAACTTTTTTCATGGTAACTCCTTTTTCAGCCTTAAGTCTTAAGTCTTAAGCCTTAAGCTTTTTATTTGTTCATTTCCGCCCCGGCGGAAATGTTCCGTAACACACCCGCAGGGTGTATATCACATCCCGAAGGAATATATAACGCGCCGAAGGCGCACAT
>JAKSPW010000214.1 GCA_024404435.1 Clostridia bacterium
CGGGAAAATGCTCGTTTCCCACGAGGCCGAGGACGACCTTTATCTGATCCCCGGCGGCGGCCTCGAGAAAGGTGAGACTCTCGGTGAATGCGTCTGCCGCGAGGTGCTCGAGGAAACGGGATATACCGTCACGGCGGACAGAGAATTTCTCGTGATAAACGAATTCTACGAGGAGTATAAATTCGAAACGCACTACTTCGTCTGCTCGGTGACGGGCACGGGGGAGAGAAGTCTCACCGATCACGAAAGAGAAGTCGGCCTTGAGCCGTGGTGGTGCGGGATCGGGGAAGTTCGTGACGTGTTCTCACATCACGCGGACTACGCCGCGACGAGCGAGGAAAAGAGAGGAATGTACCTCAGAGAGCACACGGCGCTCGAAGAATTCATAAGAGAATAAAAAGCAACAGCGGCGGAGCCATAGGCTTCGCCGCTGTCACTGAAAACAAGAAAAGGATTCTTATGCTTGAGCTTGATTATATCACAAGTAAAGGTCAAATTACATTGAAAATATCGCAGAAAATATTGCAAATATCACAGTATTGCGGTAAAATATCTCCGGATGACTAAAATGACGGCAAAGTGAGCGCGAAAAGCAAAATCGCAAAGAAAGGCGGGGAGATATAATTGAACGTCGATCTCAACCAAAACATAAGATTCAGCCACGCCGGATTCAGAGAATTCAAGCCCGGCGAGACGCATCTGAAACGCTACTGCGTCGAGGACGTGCTGATCGTTCTCTTTTCGGGCGTTCTGCGCTTTTCGGAGAACGGTGAGGAGAGGGAAGTCACGCCCGGGCACTATTACGTCCAGCATCACGACATGGAGCAGGACGGACCCGAGCCGAGCGACGTGCCGAAATACTTTTTCATTCATTTCAGAGCGGATTACGTTGACGAAGGCGGGCTTCCTCCCGAAGGCGAATTCGATTACGAAGCCATCCGTCCCCTTGCGGAGGAGCTGAACGTGCTCGAGCACTCCGAATCGACTCTTATCGAAAAGCTCGCGCTCTTTTACCGCATCCTTTCCGTTCTGAAGGGCGAAACGCGGGACGTGACCGTCGCCGACAGACTGAAGCGATATCTTACGGAGCACTGCACGGAGAAGATCACGCTCGACTCTCTTTCCGAACGCTTCGGGTACAGCAAGAACAGGATAATCTCGATCATTAAGGAAAACTTCGGAAAGACGCCTATCGCGTATATAAACGATCTCAGACTGAACAGGGCAAAGCAGCTGATCGACATCACGGCAGACCCGCTCGAGACCATCGCTTACGAGTCGGGCTTCGGGGATTATTCCGAGTTTTACAAGCTGTTCGTGAAAAAGACGGGAGCCTCTCCCGGAGAATGGAAAAGGATGAGCAGAGAAGGTAAGGTCGACGCATGGCGGAAGTGACGCTTCATCGCCGGGCTGTGACAACAACTGACAAGTTGAAAATTTCTCTTGCAAAATAGTAATATTTAGTTTATAATATTTGTAGTATTATGGGGTAGGGGATATTATCGTCATTCCGGCTCTGTAAGGTAAAAGCGAAAAGTTTTTACTCAAAGGAGATACAACTATGGGACTTATCAAAGCAGGACTCGGAGCTCTCGGCGGAGTGCTTGCCGATCAGTGGAAGGAATTTTTCTACTGCGAGGCACTCGATCAGAACGTCCTTATGAAGAAAGGCACGAAGCAGATCGGTTCACGCAGCTCCAACACCAAGGGTAACGACAACATCATTTCCAACGGCTCTCTCATCGCTGTCGCCGACGGTCAGTGCATGATCATCGTCGAGCAGGGACAGATCGTCGAGGTCTGTGCAGAGCCCGGCGAATTCACGTACGACACCTCGACTGAGCCGTCCATCTTCGCAGGCAGCCTCGGTCAGTCCATCAAGGAGACCTTCAAGCTCATCGGCAGACGTTTCACGTTCGGCGGTGACACAGGCAAGGATCAGAGAGTTTACTACATAAACACCAAGGAGATCATGGGCAACAAGTTCGGCACGGCAACGCCGATCCCCTTCCGCGTTGTTGTAAGCGAAGAGCTCGGCTTCAAGCTTTCCGTTGACCTCCGCTGCAACGGTACGTACTCTTACCATATCACAGACCCGCTTAAGTTCTACACGAGAGTCTGCGGCAACGTACATGACGAGTACACACGCGACGGCATCGACGAGCAGTTCAAGGCTGACCTTCTCAACGCACTTCAGCCCGCACTCGCAACGATCGCATCACAGAAGATCCAGTACTACGAGATCTCCGCTCATCCGAAGGAAGTCGGCGAGGCACTCAAGGCCGAGCTTTCCGCAGAGTGGGGCGAGGAGCGCGGTATCGAGCTCTATAAGGTCTCGTTCAATTCCGTTTCCATCCCCGAGGATCAGAGACAGAAGATCACCAAGTGGGAAGAAACCGCTATGAACACCAATACGACGGTGGCAGGAGCCAACCTTATCACGTCGTACGGCAATGCTCTCGGAGACGCTGCCAACAACGAAAACGGCGCTGTCAGCGGTCTCATGGGAATGGGCATGGTTACGAACTCCGGCGTTGCAAACATGGCAGGCGGACTCTTCTCGATGGGTCAGCCCGTTCCGAACAACGCGCCCGCTGCACCCGCAAACGGCTGGACCTGCAAATGCGGAGCCGTGGCAACAGGCAAATTCTGCCCCGAATGCGGCTCACCGAAGCCC
>JAKSPW010000215.1 GCA_024404435.1 Clostridia bacterium
GAAGAGACGCTATGAGCGCGGCGACATCGGCGAACTGCTTTACGCCGAGGGCGAATACCGCCACGACTGCTCGTCCATCTGGCCGCAGATAACATACGGAAGCCCCGACCACTGGAGAAATCTCTGCCAGTCGACGTTTTACTGCACGCACTCGATAGGTCCGATCATGTACATGACGGGCATGCGCGCCGTCAAGGTCTCGGGCTTCGAGACTCCCGGTGCCGACTATATGTACAACCTCGGCACGGCAAGAGGCATGGGCGGCATCACGATAATGACGCTCGAAAACGGCGCGATCTTCAAGAGCCTCAACGGAGAACTCAAGCACGTGAGCGCGTCGAATTACGAGATCAACGGCACGAGAGGCGGCATGCACGACCTTCTCGACGGCAGGCTCGAGGTCTACATAGAGGAGGATGGCAGAAACTGTCACGGAAAGCGTGACACGTACACTCCCGACCCGATGATAGCCGAGGCGGCGGGGAGCAGTCACGGCGGCGCCGACTTCTACCCGACATATCTCTTTATTCAGTCGATACTCGGGAACGAGGAAGCAAGGAAGATGACGATCGACGTTTACAGAGCGGTCGACATGTGCATTCCCGGCATCCTCGCCTACCGTTCGATAATGAACGGCAACTGCTCCGTCGACGTGCCGGACCTGCGCAACAGGGAAGAGAGAGACGCATACAGAAACGACACGTTCTGCGTGTTTCCGGACGCGGCGGGCGACATGCTCGCACCCAACAACAGCTTCGGCGTCGCACAGCCGTCCGACGAGGTGTATGCCGAAGTACAGCGTCGCTTCCGCGAGGGCGAACCCGGCTGATATTACAAAAACTTTCATCACGGTCGTGATGAAAGTTTTTTAATTGAAAACCGCAGAACTTTTTATTCCTCATCTCAAAAAAATCTTCCGCGGTACTTTATTTATTCCACAATCTGTGGTATAATAAAATGAAATAATGCCAAAATGTTGCCCAATGCGGCACTTATCGTAAAAATCTCTGTAAAGGACAGTTTATATGTGCGGATTTGTTGGATTTACCGGTGAGACCGAACACAGAAAAGAAGTCGTGCGCAAAATGGCGGACAGGATCGTCCACCGCGGCCCCGACTCTGACGGATATTTCTTTGACGACGAATGCGGAGTCACTCTCGGCTTCCGCCGACTCAGCATCATCGACCTCGAGGGCGGCACACAGCCGATCTATAACGAGGACGGCTCCGTCGTCATCGTCTACAACGGCGAGACTTATAACTTCCCGTCGCTTCGCGACGAGCTGATCGCGAAGGGACACGTCTTCAAGACGCGCTCCGACACCGAGACCATCGTCCACGCGTGGGAGGAATGGGGAGAGAACATCACCGACAAGATGCGCGGTATGTTCGCCTTCGTCATCTGGGACAAGAAGAAAAAGGTCCTCTTCGGCGCGCGCGACCCGTTCGGCATCAAGCCGTTCTACTACTACGTCACGCCGACAGGCGACCTCATCTTCGGCTCGGAGATCAAGTCGTTCCTCGAGCATCCCGACTTCAAACCCGAGGTCAACCCGAACGTGCTCCGTCCGTACCTGACCTTCCAGTATTCTCCGCACGAGGAGACCTTCTTCAAGAACACGTACAAGCTTCTGCCCGCGCACTCCTTCACTTTCCGCGACGGAAAAATGGAGAAAAAGTGCTATTGGGACGTTGACTTTTCAAAGAAAGACGCGCTTTCATACGACGAATTCGCCGATATGATCGACTCCCGCGTGCGCGAGTCCGTTTCGGCTCATCGCATCAGCGACGTCAAGGTCGGCGCGTTCCTCTCCGGCGGCGTCGATTCAAGCTACATCACGGCGGCCCTCATGCCGAACGACACGTTCTCCGTCGGATTCGATTCACTGAAATTCGACGAGACCGCGCAGGCGATGGAACTCTCGAAGATCCTCGGCATCAACCACTTCCAGCGTCATCTGACAGCTGAGGAGTGCTTCGACGCATTCGCGGACATCCAGTACCACATGGACGAGCCGCAGTCGAACCCGTCCTCCGTCCCGCTTTACTTCCTCGCGAAGCTCGCCTCCGAGCACGTCACCGTCGTCCTTTCGGGCGAGGGCGCGGATGAGATCTACGCGGGATACGAGTGGTACGACGAGACGTCCATGATGAGAAAATACAAGAAAATTCCGGCGCCTCTCCGCAGAATCGCCGCAAAGGCGGCGGCGGGACTGCCGTACTTCAAGGGACACGACTTCATCATGAAGGGAAGCGGACGGCCCGAGGACTACTTCATCGGTCAGGCGCTCGTTTACACCGAAAAAGAGGCTCTCGACGTGCTGAAGCCCGAATACAGAAAGGGCTTCGCGGTGAGAGACCTCACCGATCCGATCTACGAGAGGGCAAAGGGGCTCTCCGAGGTCGAAAAGAAGCAGTATCTCGACCTGCATCTGTGGCTGCCCGGCGACATTCTTCTGAAGGCCGACAAGATGAGCATGGCTCACTCGCTCGAGCTCAGAGTGCCGTACCTCGACCGCGAGGTCATGGCTGAAGCGGCAAGGATCCCGACGGAGTTCAAGATAGACGGCACGAACACCAAGTCCGTCCTCCGCGCGGCATCCGCGAAGACTCTGCCCGCAGAATGGGCAAACCGCAAAAAGATGGGCTTCCCGGTGCCGATCAGGAACT
>JAKSPW010000216.1 GCA_024404435.1 Clostridia bacterium
GAATAGTCGCGCGCGTCCTCGATCGGCACACCGTAGCCGACGAGTCCCGGAACTGCGACCTCGTCGGAAGCGATCGACGGGTCGGACATTCCCTCACTCCACATGAGAACGACGAGGTCGATTATGTCCTTCGGCGTGTCCTTGTGGATGCGGAGCGTCATTCTCGGGTGCGTGTCGTGGAGGACTCTTATCGTCTGGAGACAACGATAGGAAATTTCGTTCGTTGCGTCAGTGCCGTCCTCGGGCTTCACGCCGCCGACGGTGAGGTTGTGTACTCCGTTCTCCCAGAACTTCAGAACGAGCGCGGAAATGAGCTCGTCTCTGTCCTCGCCCGCCGTCTTGTAGAACGGGTACATATACTGGTCGAAACGGCCTACGCAGTCCACCCAGTCCCAGAGGCAGTAGATCCACATGAGCTGTCCGGCCTCGCGGAGCGTTTTCGGAGCGTCCCACGATACGGCGCGGCAGGTCTTTTCGATCTCAAGGAGCTCTTCCTTCCACGGGCTCTCTGCTGTCTTTGACATTTCATGTGCGAGGTCCGCGTACTGAATGAGCATGGCGGACATGCCGTTCATGACGATGCGGCAGGCCGCGTAGAAGTTCTTTCTCTTCGTGTCGTGCGGATTCGTGATCTCGTCGTTCTCGTCGATCTTCTTCACGATCCCGCCGATGCCGAGGTTCAAGAGGTTCGGATAGTTCGGCACGGTGTGTCCCTGATAGCCGCAGGTCCACCAGAGTCCGACGACGGTCTCGGCGAGACGGAATTCCTCGGCTCCCATCACGTCTCCGCCGTGCTTGTATTTGTATTCTCTTCCGAGCGGGCACATGCGCGCGAGCAGAGCCGCGTCTTCTTCTTTGCCGCTCGTTTTCAGCGGGTGGTCGTCGTCGATGCAGATGCCCCAGCTGAAATGCTCGTTGATCTTTCTCGAGGGGCGCGTAACGCCGACGAAATAGTCTCTCTCTCTGATCTCGGGGCGCGTGACGAGCCACGAGTCCACGATGCCGTGAGCGAGGCAGACGACGTAGTCGTCGTCGGGATGGTTCCTGAACGCGTCGACGAACGGCTCTTTCCCGTCGTCGGGGCCTCCCGTCGCCGTGCCTTCTCTCTCTGCCTGATTAAGGAGATGAGGAAGGATGTCCTCATATATCTTGTTAAGTCTTTCTCCGAAGACGATTTTTTCGTTGATATCTGTCATGGTGTCCTCCGTTCCGCCGATCGCCCGGCGAGCATTTTTATCTATTATAATTATATCCTATGTGATAATCATTGTCAATAAGGAACTCAAATCTTTCGGGCGTTTTCACGGCGTTTCCGCAGGGATAAAAGCAAAAAAATTTTTGGCGGAATGATATTGACAAAACAATAAAATTTTGATATAATAATCGGCGTACGGAATGCTGCTATGGCTCAGTTGGTAGAGCGCGTCCTTGGTAAGGACGAGGTCCCCGGTCCGAATCCGGGTAGCAGCTAAAAAACCTCGTTGCTATGCAACGAGGTTTTTTAGAACTAAGTGTTCCACTGCGTGGAACGATAAGTGTCCTTCGGACGTTAAGTTCGCCTACGGCGAGTGAAGTGCTTGAGAGCGAGGGTGGAACACTTAACTTCACGTCCGGCGGCAGCCGGATGCTTCGATTTTCCCGGAGGGAAAAACTTCACTTGCGCGGAGCGCAAACTTCACTTAAAACGTTGTTATACGGAGAACTGAAAGTGTGCAGTTGCACAAACTTCACTTAAAACGGGAGGTTGTTATGTCGGACAGCAAGCTCAGAGATCAGTCGCTTGACTTTGCGGTCAACGTGATAGAACTTGTCAAAAAACTCAAAGCAGAACACGAGTCGATAATATCAAATCAGATCGGCAGGAGCGGGACGTCGATCGGTGCTAACATCCGTGAAGCACAGTATGCTCATGGAACTGCGGATTTCATTTCAAAGCTCCAAATCGCACTGAAAGAAGCAAATGAGACGGGATATTGGCTCGAACTCCTGTCAAAAACGGGATATATTTCGGAAGAAGAGTATAAAAAGCTCGAAAGCAAGTGTACCGGTATTCGGGTAATGCTTGTTTCATCAATCAACACAGTAAAAGAAAAATAAAAAGCCGCGATGCGGCTTTTTTATTTATTTTCGTTTTCCGTTCGCTTTATCGTGCCGCCTCAGAACGAAGATCATTCTGAGCGAGACGGTGACGAAGAGCAGAAGCACGAACGCCGAGACGGTGATCTCTCTGGCCGTGAACGGAAGGCCGCGGGAGGACGTGTCCTTTTCGCCGAAGGCCTCCGACAGCTCCTCTTCCGTCTTTCCGTTGCCGATGAGATTTATTTCCCTGAGATCGAAGGAAACGGAATCCTTCGAATAGATGATGACTCCGAGATAATCGACGGGCCCCGCCGTAAGGAACGGAGTCGTGTCGCATACCGCGCGCATCGTGCCGCCGTCAGTCGCGGCGGGAGATGAAAACTCCATTCTGTTCTCACCGCTTCCGAAGACGAAGACCACCTCTCCGCTGCCCTGCACGTCGTATACGAATTCGACCTTCGGGGCTGCCGCGAGGTTGAGCGGAGACGCGGGAGTGCAGAGAAGTATGCCCGCCGAGCTGCCGGACGTGCTCTCAGTCACGGCGTGAAGGACCCGAGAGCCTTTTTCTCCG
>JAKSPW010000217.1 GCA_024404435.1 Clostridia bacterium
AATGGAGCGAAGCGAGAATTCATGACATTCTGCCTCGGCAGAATGTCAATTCATGCTACCTGCCGCAGGCAGGTAATCAATTCATGCACGAAGTGCAATTCATTGAATAGCGTGTGGATTTGGATTTGCGAAACGGGTCGTCGAGGGCGCCGACCCCTACCGGAGATATGTTCCCGCCGTTTTGTATGGTCATGACCGTACGAAATAATGAATTGCGGCTGACGCCGCATGAATTGATTTTTCGCATTCGCGAAAATCATGAATCGATTACCTGCCTGCGGCAGGTAGCATGAATTCTCGCTTCGCTCCATTATAAAAGCTTAAGGCTTAAGGCTTAAGACTTAAGGCTCTCAACGCTCAATGCTCCTTGACATATCCGCCGCCTTGTGCTAAAATCAAGGTAACAAAACCAACACGGAGGTTTATTATGTGGCTCACGTATCCAGAAAACAACTATAAAGTCGGAAAGCTCGAGTTCCGACGCTCTCTTACCCTCGACACTGTCCCGGAAAAACTCGACGTGCGCCTCTGCGCCGACTCGAAATACCGCCTTTACATAAACGGAAAGTTCGTCTGCATGGGTCCCGTCAGACCGAGCGAGATCTCCATGTACTACGACACGGTGGACTTCGCGCCGTATCTGCACGAGGGCGAAAACGAGATCTTCATCGAGCTGATGAAGCTCCCGCCCTTCGAGAAAAAGCAGAAAAACGATTTCGAGTGCTTCTACACCGCATTTCTCAGAGGCGGAGTCGCGCGCCTGATGGTCGAGTGTGACGACGTAAATCTCGACGATCCCGCCGACTGGGAGGTCTCCGACTGTCCCGAGTTCGACTTCCACTACAAGGAATGCTGGGGACTCGCGGGCGAGTACGAGAACATCGACTTCCGCCTGAAGGAGAGGAAATTCGTGACCTCGCAGAAGTCCGACGGCTCCGAGACGCAGGATCCGATCAGCCCCTACGGACTGCTCCGCGTGATGAAGGCGCGCCCGATCCCGTTTAACACGTTCACGCCGAAAAAATTCGACGGCAGACGAGAGTCCGACGGCGTGACGTACCTGAAATCGAACGTCGAGACGACGGGAGCCGTGCGCTTCACGTTCCGCGGCGAGGCGGGCACGAAGGTCAAGATCACCTACGCCGAGGCGTACTTCAAGCACGGCGAGGGCGATTATTATTACAAGGAGATGCGCGACGACGAGTCCGGCGTCATCTTCGGCGAGTACGACGAGGTGACGCTCTCGGGCGGCGAGGACGTCTTCGAGTCGTTCCACTTCCGCACGTTCCGATTCATCAAGTTCGAGTTCACGGGCGCGGGCGAGCTCACGGACGCCGAATATTTCGAGATGAAATACCCGCTCATGCCGAGCGCGGCCTTCGAGTCGGACGATCCCGACTGCAAGGAGCTCTGGGACGTGAGCATCCGCACCGTCAACAACTGCATGCACGACACGTTCGAGGATTGCCCGTACTACGAGCAGCTCCAGTACGCGATGGACTCGCGCCTTCAGGCCCTCTTCGTCAGACACCTGACGGACGATCACGCGCTCGTGAAGAAGTGCGTGTGCGACTTCAACGAGTCCCGCTATGAAGACGGCATGGTGCAGGCGAGAACGCCGTCCGCGACGAAGCAGATCATCCCGGGCTTCGCGCTCCACTACATATTCATGATCCACGACTACATGGTCTACGACGGCGACGAGGATTTCATCCGCTTCCTGATGCCGACGGTGGACGGGATCATCGGCTGGTTCCGCCGTCACTTCGACTCCGACGGAGTCGTGGGAGAGGTCGGACGCTGGAGCTACCTCGACTGGGTCGACGAATGGCAGGAGGGCTGGCCCGGAAAAGGCAGGCTTTCGTGCTACAATTTCATGTTCGTGCTCGCGCTGAAGTGCGCCGCCGAGCTTGCGCGCTTTGCCGGCAGATATTCGCTCGCCTACGAGTATCGCGATCTCGAGGACGAGCTGAGACCGAAGGTGAGACGCGCGTTCTGGGACGAGGAAAAGAAGTTCTTCTCCGACGGCGAGATCGGCACGTTCAGCATGCACCCGCAGTTCTTCGCGGTGCTTGCCGACGTCGTGACGGGCGACGAGGCGAAGGATCTGCTTCTCCGCACGCTCGACTCGGGACTTCCCGTTCCGTCGCATTCGTGGAATTTCTTCGTCTTCCGTGCGCTTGAGAAAGCGGGCCTGTACGACAGAGCGTACAAGCTCCTCGACAACTGGAGAGACATGCTGAGGCTGAACTGCACGACGTGGGTCGAAAACGGACTCAAGGGCAGGAGCGAGTGCCACGGCTGGGGCAGCCTGCCGATCTACGAGTTCACGCACGTCATCCTCGGCGTCCGCCCCGACGCTTACGGCTACGAGCGCGTGAAGATCAAGCCGTACGTCGACGCGAACGAGTGGGCGCGCGGTACCGTCTCGACGACACACGGCGACGTTTCCGTCTCGTGGTTCAAGAGAAACGGTCATTTCCACATTAGAGTCGTGAACGACGCGGGCGTGCCCGCCACGGTCTGCCTGCCGGACGGCTCGGAATTCGAAATGACCGGACGCGCCGAGCACTTTGTTTGCAGAATATAACGTATATGCGAGAGACCCCCTTTTTTGAAAAAAAGGGGGTCTCTCGCGCTCTCTGCCGA
>JAKSPW010000218.1 GCA_024404435.1 Clostridia bacterium
GCGTCGCGTCGATCGAGCCCGAGCCGTCGGGCGCGGCGCTGATCGCGGGGCAGCCGAGCTTCAGGCACATTTTGCATTTTCTGCACTTGTCCGTGATCTCGCAGTGACCCGTGTACTTCACGCTCTTCAGAAGAGCGCACGGACGCTGAGCGATGATGACGGAAACGTCGTCGCGCTCCGTTTCCTCGCGTACGACCTTTTCAAAATTCTTTACGTCGAACGGGTCTGCGACGGTGATATGCTCGACACCGAGGCCGCGGCAGAGGGTGATGAGGTCGACCTGACGCGTCGCCTCGCCTCTGATCGTCTTGCCGGTCGTCGGGTTGTCCTGATGTCCCGTCATGCCCGTGATGGAATTGTCGAGGATGATGACGGTATTCGCGCCCTTGTTGTAGACGATGTCGGAAAGTCCCGTGATGCCGGAGTGCATGAAGGTCGAGTCACCGATGACGGAGACGAGCTTTTTGTTAAATTCCTTGCCTCTGACCTTCGCCATGCCGTGAGCCGCGCTGATCGACGCGCCCATGCAGATCGTCGTGTCGACCGACGCGAGAGGTGCGACGGCACCGAGCGTGTAGCAGCCGATGTCGCCGGAGACCGTGAGCCCGAGCTTTTTGAGCACGTAGAACGTTCCGCGGTGCGGGCAGCCGGGGCAGAGCACCGGAGGTCTTGCGGGGACCGCCTTGTCGGGAGTGACGAACTCGCACGCGTCCTCGCCGAGGACGGCTTTCTTTATCATTGCGGGAGTGTACTCGCCGAGAAGAGTGAACGCTTCCTTGCCGACGACGTCGATGCCGAGGGCACGGCAGTGATCCTCGATCACGGGATCGAGCTCTTCTATTACGAACACTTTATCGCATTTTGCGGCGAAATCCTTTATTTTCTTTTCGGGAAGCGGGTAGACCATGCCGAGCTTCAGGTAGTTGACTCTGCCGCCGAGCGCTTCGTGTGCATACTCGTTCGAGATGCCGCCCGTGATCACGCCGATCGCGGAGCCGTTGTCTTCGACCGTGTTGAAATCCGTCGTTTCCGCAAACTCCGTGAGAGCCTTGACTCTCTCTTCGACGATGACGTGACGGCCGATAGCCATCGCCGGCATCATGACGTTCTTCGGGATGTTCTTTTCGTAGTCCCGGACGGCGTGTTCCTCTCTCTCCTCGAGCGAAACGAGGCTCTGCGAGTGAGAAACGCGTGTCGACAGACGGATGAAGACGGGAGTGTCGTACTTCTCGCTGAGGTCGAACGCGAGGCGTGTGAACTCCTTGCATTCGGACGAGTCGGACGGCTCGAGCATCGGGATCTTCGATGCCTTCGCGTAGTGGCGGGAGTCCTGTTCGTTCTGGGACGAGTGCATTCCGGGGTCGTCCGCGACGCAGATGACGAGTCCTCCGTTCACGCCGATGTAGCTGTCCGTGAATACGGGGTCTGCCATGACGTTGAGTCCGACGTGCTTGCAGCAGGTCATGGCTCTGCCGCCCGCGATAGCTGCACCGACAGCCGCCTCGCAGGCGACTTTTTCGTTAGGCGCCCATTCGCAGTAGACGTCCTCTGCCGGATACGCTGCGATGCTCTCGGTGATCTCCGTGCTCGGAGTTCCGGGATACGAGGAAACGAACCTTACGCCCGCTTCCCATGCGCCTCTTGCAACGGCGGCGTTACCGAGTAAAATCTTTTTCATTTTCGTACCTTTCCTGTCAGTGTTCGATCTCATTCTGCTGAGCGACTACGCTCTCACCGCAGTAGATCTGACGGAGCTTCGGCTTCTCGATCTTGCCCGTCGGGTTACGCGGAACGTCCGCGAAGATGATCTTTCTCGGGCGCTTGTATCTCGGCATGCCGAGGCAGAACTCGTTCATTTCTTCTTCTGTCAGCGTGAAGCCTTCCTTGACCTCGATGATTGCAGCGGCGATCTCGCCGAGACGCTCGTCGGGCAGACCGATGACGGCGACGTCCTTGACCGAGTTGTGGCGGCGGATGAAGTCTTCGATCTGAACGGGGTAGAGGTTTTCGCCTCCCGTGATGATGACGTCCTTCTTTCTGTCGACGAGGTAGATGAAGCCGTCCTCGTCCTCCATTGCCATGTCACCGGAGAAGAGCCAGCCGCCCTTCAGGATCTCGTCGGTAGCGGCCTTGTCCTTGTAGTAGCACTTCATGACGCCGGGGCCCTTGATGCAGAGCTCGCCGACCTCACCGCGTGTGACGGGCTTGCCGTTCTCTCCGACGATGCGGATCTGCCAGCCGTAACCAGCTTTGCCGATCGCGCCGACCTTGTGTACGTTCTCGACACCGAGGTGTACGCAGCCGGGGCCTATCGACTCGGACAGACCGTAGTTCGTGTCGTATTTGTGATCCGGGAATACCGTGAGCCAGCGTCTGATAAGTGACGGCGGAACGGGCTGTGCACCGATGTGCATGAGTCTCCACTGCGAGAGCTCATAGTCTTCGAGCTTCACGTCGCCTCTCTCGATGGAGTCGAGGATATCCTGTGCCCACGGCACGAGGAGCCATACGATGCTGCAGTGCTCCTTCGAAATCGCGTCGAAGATCCACTCCGGCTTCGTGCCCTTCAGAAGAACGGCCTTGCCGCCGACGAGGAAGCTGCCGAACCAGTGCATCTTCGCGCCCGTGTG
>JAKSPW010000219.1 GCA_024404435.1 Clostridia bacterium
ACAGCGTCGGATATGCGACGGTACACAACGGCAGAAGCGACTCGCGTCTGACAGATTCCGTCACGATGCTCGTGCATACCGTTCCGGTCACGGCAGAGCCCGACGGCGAAAAGAAAACTGCGGACTTCGTCCGTTCGATGCAGGATCAGCTTGCGGAGAGCCAGAGCCGTGACGCATGCTCGTTCGCCGAGCTCTCGGCGGATTACGGCGCGAATGCGGACCTCATCTTCATATATCAGGGAGACGATTTCACGTTTGACCGCCTCTGCGGTGAAAAAGCAGAGATGATCGACGTCGGACTCGATGCGGCGAAGGCACCTCTTTCGCTGAACGTATACCGCAGGGGAGAGCACTACGAGCTTGTCACCGAATATAGACGCGACACCTACAGCAAGGCGTTTGCGGAGTCACTTTCCGACGCTCTCATCAGTGCCGCAGTGTCGTTCACGAAGAGCGAACTTATCAGAGACGTCACGATGAAGTCCGTCAGATCGGAAGAGATATATTCGATCCTCAACGACAGCGACGCGGATATCCGGAACGTCTCCGTGCCGGAGATGATCTCCCGTGCCGCTGTACTGTCACCCGACGAGCCGGCAGTCACCTCCGACGGCAGGACGCTCACCTACCGCGAGTTTGAAGAAATGTCGAACATTATGGCTCACGGACTCATAAAGGCGGGAGTCAGGACCGACAGCGTTGTCGGAATCATCCTTGAGAGAAGCTGTGAGATACCGCTTTCGCAGTTCGCAATCCTCAAGGCGGGAGGCGCATTCCTTGCCATCCTTCCGAGCTATCCTGACGACAGAATAGAATACTGCCTCACGGATGCAGACAGCCCCTGCGTCATCACGACGGAGGAGATAAAGGCGTCCCGTCCCGAGCTGTTCTCGGCCGATAAGCCTTACCTCACGCTCACGCTCGAGGAGCTTCTGAAGGGTGAAGAAAAGTGTGCGCCGGACGTCGGGATCGCTCCGGAATCGCTCGCATACTGCATCTACACCTCCGGCTCTACCGGAAAGCCGAAGGGAGTCATGATAGAGCACCGCAATTTCTCGAACATGGTGCAGACTTTCACTCCGACGCTCAGATATTTCTCCGAAAACGTCCCCGGCGCGGCGCTTGCGTCCTGCTCGGTATCATTCGACGCTTCCGTCATGGAGATCTTTCTCCCGCTTTGTTCTGGAAGACATCTCTATATGACGACGGAGGAAGAATATCACGATCCGATGGCGATGAAACGCCTCATCATAGAAAATAACGTGCGCCACATGGTCAGCACTCCCGCATATCTCACGAGCCTTGCGGGTATGCCCGAGATCGTCCCGGTCTTCGGACAGCTTGCTTCGATAATGGTCGGTGCGGAGGCGTTCCCCGGAGTTCTCTACGAGTCACTCCGCCGCAGCGCACCCGACCTTCAGATATTCAACGGCTACGGCCCGTCCGAGTGCACTGTCTGCTGCTCGTCAAAGGAACTCCACAGCAGCCGGAACATCACGAGAGTAAAGTCCTCCGGCAACGTGAGGCAGTACGTCGTCGATAAATTCGGCCACGTTCTTCCGCCTTACGCGGCGGGCGAGCTCATCATCTGCGGCGCGGGCGTCGGCAGAGGATACGTAAAGCTGCCCGAAAAGACCGCCGCATCGTTCTTCGAGATGAACGGCATGCGCGCATACCACAGCGGAGATTTCGTCCGTCTGAACGGAGACGGCGAGATCGACTTCTGCGGAAGGATCGACAATCAGATCAAGCTCCGCGGCTTCCGCATTGAGCTTGACGAGATCGAAAAGGTCATGTCGTCTTACCCGTCCGTCAGACAGAGCAAGGTGATCGTCCGCAGCAACGGAAGTGAAGATTATCTCGCGGGCTTCTTTACGGCAAGCGAAAAAGTCGACATCGATGCACTTACGTCCCACCTCAAGGCGAGCCTTACATACTACATGGTGCCGGCAGTGCTCATGCAGCTCGACGAAATGCCGCTGACACAGAACGGCAAGATCGACAAAAACGGCTTCCCGGAGGTGCAGAAGAGCGCAAGAAAGACTGCCGGCCGGCGTGCGGCAAAGCAATCACTCGAGCAGAGGCTCTGCGAGATTTTCGCACAGGTGCTCGGACTTGATGAAGTGTTCGCAGACGACAACTTCTTCGAGCTCGGCGGAACATCGCTGACCGCATCCAAGGTCACGATGATACTGATGTCCGACAATATCGACGTAAAATACGGAGATATCTTCGACAATCCGACGCCGGAATCGCTTTCCGAATTCATCGAGGAGCGCGACGGCTCGAAGAAGACCGTCGAAAAGGCGGAAAAGCTCGAAGACGCTTCAAAGACCCGCGAAGCGCTAAAATACAATACCGTCAAATATGCAGCCGAGGCAACAAGGGAAGAACTCGGAAACGTCCTTCTCACCGGAGCCGTGGGCTTCCTCGGGATCCATATCCTGAGCGAGCTTCTCGAGACCGAGAAGGGGCATATTTACTGTCTCGTACGCCGCGGATCGCACGAAACGCCCGAGATCAGGCTCAAATCCATGCTGTTCTACTATTTCGGACGTTCGTTCGACGCCGAAATGTCGGAACGCATCACGGTGATCGACGCCGACATCACCGACGGC
>JAKSPW010000022.1 GCA_024404435.1 Clostridia bacterium
TCGGCTCGTAAAGACGGATGATCGAGCGGCCGATCGTGGATTTGCCCGAGCCGGATTCTCCGACGAGGCCGTAGACCTCACCGGGATAGATCTCGAAGCTCACTCCGTCGACGGCTCTTACCGTGAATTTTCTGCTGACATTGAAATACTGTTTGAGTCCTTCGACCTTCAGTATCGGTTCAGCGTTATAATTTACTGCCATCACTCCGCCTCTTTTCTCATGCGCTCGATGCGCTTTTTAAGCTCCTCGGGCATTTCCACCTTCGGCGCTCTCGGATCAAGCAGCCACGTTGCGGCTGAGTGCGTTTCCGTGATCTTGAACATCGGGGGATGCTCCATCTCGTCGATCGCAAGTGCGAACGGGTTGCGCGCCGCGAAGGCGTCTCCCTTCACGTCGTGCAGAAGGTTCGGAGGAGAACCCGGGATCGTGTAGAGTCTGTCGTCGTCCGTGCCGAGGTCCGGCATCGCGGAGAGAAGTCCCCACGTATACGGATGAGCGGGCTCGTAGAATATCTCGTTCACGTTTCCGACTTCGACGATCTTGCCGGCGTACATTACGTTGACGTAATCGGCGACCTTTGCAACGACGCCGAGGTCGTGCGTGATGTAGATTACGGAAATTCCGCGTTCCTTCTGGACCTTGCGGATAAGGTCGATGATGACCGCCTGGATCGTAACGTCAAGGGCTGTCGTCGGCTCGTCGCAGATGAGCAGGTCGGGGTCGCAGGACAGTGCGATAGCAATGACTACGCGCTGTCTCATACCGCCGGAAAGCTGATGAGGATAGTTCTTCATTCTCTTTTCGGCGTCGACTATACCGACTTCCTCGAGAAGTCCCTTCGCTCTCTCCCATGCTTCCTTTTTGGAGATGCCGAGATGAGCTATCATGCCCTCGGTAATCTGCTTACCGATGGTCATCGTCGGGTCAAGCGAGGTCATCGGATCCTGAAAGACCATCGCCATGTGTTTGCCGTTGATGTTGCGGCGGATCCATTTTTTATCCTGCTTCAGGATATCGACTTCTTTTATCTCGCCGTTATCGTCCTTGTAGCGGAAGATGACTTCACCGCCGTTGAACACGGCGTTCGACGCCATAAGTCCCATTGCGGCCTTCATCGAAACGGATTTGCCCGAGCCGGACTCGCCGACTATGGCGACCGTTTCACCGCGGTAGAGGTCGATGTTCACGCCGCGAAGTGCGTGGATCATTCCGGCAGATGTGCGGAAACTTACGTCAAGGTCTCTTATGTCGAGTATCTTATCTTTTTCTTCCAAAATCTCCGCCTCCTCTCACATGTCGTCGAGCTTCGGTGCGAGCGCTTCGCGCAGACCGTCGCCTATGAAGTTGAAGCCGAGCATCAGAAGAGCCAGCACGATGATCGGCGGCACTATCTGATAAGGCAGAGTTGTGATGTTGTTGAAGCCGTCCTCGATAAGTGAACCGACGGAGCACTCGGGAAGCATGATACCGACACCGACGAAGCTGAGGAATGCCTCAGTGAAGATAGCGGTCGGGATAGAGAACATGACCTGAGTGATGATCGGGCCTACCGTGTTGGGAAGGACGTCCTTGAAGATGATCGAGAAATTACTTGCGCCGAGCGTGCGTCCGGCGAGAACGTACTCCATCTCCTTGATCTTCAGCATCTCGGCACGCGCGATCTTGCTCATTCCGATCCACTCGGTGATGAGGAGCGCGACGATGACGAGGCCGATTCCCTTCGGCATGAAGATCGCAAGCACCGACACGATAACGAGACGCGGGACCGAGTTCGCGATCTCAACGAATCGCTGCATCACCGAGTCGACGGCACCGCCGAAATAACCGGAAACGAGGCCGTAGGTCATACCGATGATAACGTCTATGAAGATCGTAACGAAGGCGATCAGCAGCGACACTCTCGCGCCGTACCAGGTACGCGTCCAGAGGTCGCGTCCGAGGTCGTCGGTACCGAAGAGGAAGGTCTTGTCGGCGAACAGGCCGTCATCGGCTTCCTTGCCGAGGAGCTTGTCGAGCCACGGGATCTGCGGGTCGAGACCGCGTGCTACGATCTCTTTTCCCGTTTCGGGATCCTTTACGGAGGTGATGTCGCGGTATCCGTTCTGACTGAGCAGAGGTCCGAAGAAGGCAAGTACGATTATTACGAGAACGATAATGAGTCCCACGACCGAGCGTTTTTTGGCAAAGAAGCGCTTGAAAACGCCGCGCCAGTAAGGCTGGGAAGCAAAGTTGGTGTCGGTCTGAATGTCACGTTCACCGAGCAGGACAAAATCTTTTTCCGTATAGTTCGTCATTACTTGTCGCCTCCTTTCGAGGAAATACGGATGCGCGGATCGAGAAGTCCGTATACCAGGTCGACGATCAGCATGATGCCGATGTACAGCGCGGAATATAGAATTCCGAGCGCAAGAACGTAGTTATAGTCGATACCCTCTCCGGAGATGGCGTCGACCATGAGCTTACCGATACCCTGGATGCCGTAGATCTTTTCGACGACGAGTGCGCCGGTGAGAAGGTCGACGACGAGCGGTGCGAGAACCGTTACAACGGGTATCAGCGCGTTGCGCAGTACGTGACGCGTGATGAGTTTCGAGCCGTACATACCCTTTGATTCCGCAAGGAGAACGTAGTCACTGTCCATGATCTCGACCATCTCGTTTCTGGTGAAGCGGGCGATCGTTGACATGGTGAACAGGCTCATCGAGACGGACGGGATTATCGTCGACTCAAAGAACCGCCTTGAATCAAAGAAGTACGGCAAAAGCGTCGTCTTGTACGCAAAATTGTACTGCAGGAATATCAGAAATACGTAAGCAGGAACACAGACGCCGAGGATAGAAACCACGCTGCAGAATACGTCCATGAATTTGTCACGGTTCAGCGCGGCGACTACCCCGAGCACGAGTCCGACGAAGGTGCCGAGCAGTATGGCGATGCCGCCGATCTTGAAGGAGTTTGCAAGGCTTTTGCCGAGCACCGTCTTGATGGGCGCACCGTTATAAAGTGACGTTCCTTTGCCGAAGTCACCCTTCATCACGTTCTTCATGTAGTTCCAGAACTGTACGAAGATATTGTCGTTCAGTCCCATTTCCTCCCGCTTTGCCGCGATCGCCTCGTCGGTCATACGTTCCGACGGGAACGGGTTACCGGGCATGATACGGACGAGAGTGAACAGCAGGAACGTAATGATGAGCAGCGTTATCACTGCGGTAAGTATTCTTTTAAATACATACTTTTTCATTCATAACTCCATTCCGCCGCAAAACGCGGCGGCGCGAAACTGACGTGCCTTGCGGCATTCATCTTTCACGCTTCTTCCAACAAAGGACGGTCATAAGACCGCCCTTTGTGATTTAAAGATATTAGCTTTGGATCTTATTTTGTAAGGTCTGCGTTCTTGTATACGCGGTTGAGAGCGACGGGGTGGAAATCAACGCCCGTGAGGCCGTCAACGATGAGGTTAGCATTGGACTTCGTGTAAAGAGGAGCGATGACTGCGTCGTTCATAACGAGAGTCTCTGCTTCGTAGAGAGCTGCCCAACGTGCATCGTAATCCGTTACGAACTTGCCTGTCGTGCAATCCTTGATGAGCTGATCGTAATCAGCGTTGCTCCAGAAGCCGTAGTTGTTGGCGTTGTCAGTGATCCACATGCCGAGGTACGTCATCGGGTCAGCGTAGTCGGGGCCCCAACGTGTGAGAGCAACGTCGTAGTTATCGTTCTGCATCTTGTCAAGACGCTCAGCCTTGGACATAGCCTGGAGATTCAGGACAACGCCCGGAAGGTTAGCCTCGACCTGTTCCTTGATTGCCTGAGCAACCTTGGTAACTTCGTCGCCTTCGTTGTTGCCGTAGATCATCGTGAACTCGAAGGAATCCTTGCCGAGCTCTTTCTTAGCTGCTTCGAAGTACTCCTGAGCCTTTTCTACGTTGTAGGAGCAAACGTCAGCAAACTTTGTCTGGTCGCCGGAGAAGTCGTCGCCCGACGTAGCGGATGCTGCGAACTGCGGCGGAACTGCCGTGTATGTTGCGAGAGAGCCGTCCATGACGTAGTTCTCAACGAGAGACTCACGGTCGATGGCGTTGGTGATTGCGAGACGGAGGTTTGCGTTGGCAAGCATGCCGCCCTGTGCGTTCTTCTCTGTCTGCGAGAAGGAGAGGTACCACATGTAGCCGGCACCGGTAACCTTCAGCTTGGAGGAGAGGTCCTTGTCGTCCTTAACAGCTGCTACCTGTGCACCGGAAACGGTTACGAGGTCAAGGGAGTTGCCCTTGAATGCTGTCAGAGCGTTATCGGAGGAACCGACTACCTGGTAGTTGATCCCGTCGAGCTTGATGTTTGCTGCATCCCAGTAATCGGGGTTCTTAACGAGTGAGAAGTTTGCAGCACCGGGTGTATAATCGTCAAGGATGAAAGCACCGCAGGAGAGGAACGTGTCTCCGCTCGTGCCGTACGTACCTGCCTCGAGGCCCGTGTAGAACTTTTCGTTCAGCGGGTAGAAGGTCGGGAAGTACATAAGAGAATCGAAGAAGGAAACGGGAGCTTCGAGCTCAACAACGAGAGTCTTGTCGTCGGGAGCGGAAACACCGAGCGTGTCAGCGTCAGCACCGTCGTAGAGGATAGCGTCTGCGTTCTTTACGCATCCGACGGAGGAGTCGAACATGTAGCCGTACTCTTCGTTGGTCTGAACGGCTGTCTTCCATGCAAATACGAAGTCGTTAGCGGTTACGGGATCACCGTTTGACCACTTGGCATCGCGGATGTGGAAGGTCCACGTCATACCGTCTTCGGAAATGTCCCAGCTCTCAGCGAGTGCGGGGATAGCAGCGCCTTCAGAGTCCATCTGTGTCAGACCGTCGATGCAGTCTGCGATGACTTCGAAGGAGTCGCCGTCTGTTGCGAGGTTGCAGTCAAGAGACATAACGTTTGTGCTGAGCATAACACCGATGGTTTTTTCTCCGCCGTTCTCGGAGCCGCAGGCTACGAGGCAGGAGAGCATGACCACTGCCAGCACGAGGCAAAGGATCTTTTTCATTTTGTTTCTCCTTATAATTTAATTTATCCGCCCGTTTTCGGAACGGATATTTTAGGATGCAACTATTTTATCACGATAAAGTGAAAATGTCAACAAAAAATTCATTTTTCTATGTATTCTTATAAATTAAACGAAATTTGCGCTTGTTTTTGGGCATTTTTTCGTAATAAATATTCATTTTGTGCATATTATGCATAAAACGGCGGCGAGCACTGTGTGTCCGCCGCCGTTTTTATTGATTATTGAATCTCTCATCATGACCATACGATCCAGATGAACGCGTACCCGACGAGCACTGCCGTCAGAGTGAACGGAATACCAATGCGGAAGAAGTCCGAATTCTTCACCTCGTACCCTTCCTTGCGGAGGATGCCGATGCCGGCTACGTTCGCGCTCGCGCCGAACGGCGTGATGTTGCCGCCGAGCGTCGCTCCGGAGAGAAGTCCGAAGTAGAGGACGATAGGATCGATGCCGAGCTTTAATGCGATCCCCTGAACGACGGGAAGCATTGCGGCGACGTACGGGATATTGTCAACGAACGCCGAGATGAGTACCGACGCAAATACGATGACGGTGTAGAGAAGGAAGATGCTTCCGCCGAGTCCGGCAAACCAGTCCGCGATGGCGTCGATAATGCCCGCCTCCTTTATTCCCGCGATGACGACGAAGAGTCCCGCGAGCATAAAGAGCGTCGCAAAATCCATTTCTTTTATGACGAGCTTCAGAGAGGAAGCGCTCTTTCTTTTAAGACAGCCGTGCACGATCCCGATCAGGCAGAGGGAGAGACATATGATACCGTTCTTGACGTCGTCGATCACGGGAATCTCGAAGAACGAGGCGATGATGAGCAGTACCACGACGGCAATGAGAAGGACGCTCGGCCCGTAATCCGTGACCTCCGTCATGCGGCTTGAGGTGACCTCATTCTTTTCCTTCCTGAAAAGGAAGATGAGAAGAAGCACGGTACACAGGGCTCCGAGCTCGACCGCCCAGAAGATCGACGGCTTCCCGTGCCACCAGATGAAGTCGACGAACGACATCTTTGCGTAGCCGCCGAGCATGAGGCTCGGCGTGTCACCGACGAGAGTAGCCGCGCCCTGAAGATTGGACGAAACGGCGATCGAAATGATCACCGGTACGGGATTCATATCGAGCTTTTTTGCGATGGCAAGTCCGACGGGGGCTATCATCAGCACCGTCGCCACGTTGTCGATGAATGCGCTGACGACTCCGGCGAATACGGAGAGGAGCACGACTGCCGCGCCGGCGCTTTTAACTCTTTTCAGCATGAGGTCTGCAAGCCGTGCGGGCATTCCCGTCTCGATGAACAAAGCCACGATACCCATCGTGCCCGCGATCATCATGATGACGTTCCAGTCGATCGCTCCCGCAAGCTCGCCTATCGGCAGGACGCGGAAAGCGAGCATGGCGGCTCCGCCTGCCACGGCAAACCAGACGCGAAGCTTCGGGAAGACGAACATCCCGACGTACATCGCTATGAAGATTATAAGTGCAGTTAACATTTTACTTCCTGCCCTTCGGTTTTTTCGCAATTTTTCACACATATATTGTACCACAAGTTTCTCTCCAAGTAAACACCGAAAACGAAAAAAACGTCAGAATGTCGATTTCGCTTGAAAACGGTCGGCATTTGTGCTATACTCACTTGTGAGTTTTCGGGAAGGAGTGAGCAAAATGATCGCAGGATATTCGATCCTGACGGTGGCGTTCATCTGCATCGGCGTTTTCGCCGCATCGTTCGTCGATGCCATCGGGGGAGGCGGCGGGCTCATTTCCCTTCCGACGTATATCATCGCGGGGCTGCCGACTCATCTCGCGCTCGGCACGAACAAGCTCTCGTCCTGCATCGGTACCTCGGCGTCGACCGTCAGATATCTGCGTCACGGATACGCAGACAAAGCACTCATCCTCCCGTCGGCCGTTCTCGCCGTGATCGGGGCACACTTCGGCACTTCCCTTCAGCTGAAGGTGAGCGAAGCGTATCTCAAGCCCGTCCTCGTCGCGGCTCTTTTCGCGGCAGCTGCGGTGATGATAAAAAAGAAGGCTCTCCCCGAGGAAGCGGGAGATATAAAAAGATCGGCGCAGTGGGCGATCGTCCTCGCGGCAGCGTTCGTGATCGGCGCGTACGACGGCTTTTACGGTCCCGGAGCCGGCACTTTCCTTCTCATTATTTTCTGCAGACTTGCGAAAATGGACGTCCGCACAGCTTCCGGCAACGTCAAGATCGTAAATCTGTCATCCAACGTCGGTGCGCTCGTCACGTCCTTTGCGGCGGGAAAGGTACTCGTTCCCGTCGGGCTCTGCGCCGCCGTTTTCGCCGTCGCGGGGCAATACATCGGCGCGGGCGTCATGATGAAGCGCGGCACGAAGGCGGTCACGCCCGTGATACTTACGGTGCTCGGGCTCCTGCTTCTGAGGCTCACTCTCGAATTCTTCGGCGTGTGGCCGTTCTGACTATTTACAAAAAAAGATAAAAATTGTATAATATCGGAAGAAACCAACCGATCCTGTCCGAAAGGCGGAAACGCATTCCGGACTTTTATTTATGGAGTTTTATGAAAAAACTTTTCTTACAATACAGCGGGCTGAAAAGAGAGCTTTACATTCTCTTTATCGGTAAGCTCGTCACGGCAATGGGGTCGTTCGTCTGGCCCATGCTCACCTTCTTTCTCACGACGAAGCTCGGCTTCGGCGACGGACTCTCCACCTTCCTCATCGCCTCGGCGTCCGTCGTCATGCTTCCCGCTTCTTTGCTCGGAGGCAAGCTCGCCGATCACTTCAGCCGCAAGTACGTGATCGTAATCTTTGACCTGATGACAGTCACGTTCTACATCCTCGCCGCGATCCTGCCGATCGGGTACCATACGGCGATCTTCATCTTCTTCGCGGGGATGTTCCAGACACTCGAATCACCGGCATACGACGCGCTCTGCGCGGACTTTTCCACGTCGGATCAGAGAGAAAAGGCGATCTCGATAACGTACCTCGGTTATAATCTCGGATTTGTTTTCGGAGCCTCCCTGTCGGGAGTCCTCTTCCAGAATCACATCAGTCTCGCATTTCTTGCAAACGCACTCGCGATACTCACCTCGACTCTGCTGATCCTGTTCTTTGTCAACATGAAGAATGCGGTCGGCGCGGACGAGGAGTCCGACGAGACTTACGGAGAATACGAGATACCGTGCGACGAAAAGAGATCGGTATTTTCCGTCCTGAAAGAGAGGCGCGTCGTGCTTTTCATGATGCTCGTCGGCTGCATTGCCTCGATGCCGCAGAACCTTGTCGGAATCCTGCTCCCTCTCCAGCTTAAAGAGGACATGGGGCAGGCGGGAGCGACGATCTACGGCTACATGAACTCGCTCAACGGCTTTACGGTGATACTGTTTACGCCGCTTCTCACGATGGTGCTCAAAAAGTTCACCGAGATCCCGAAAACCATCGCCGGTCAGCTTCTTTTCCTTTCGGGCATGGTGCTCTTCGCGAACTACCGTTTCGTGTGGGTTCTCTACGTCGGAATGTTCATCTACACGTTGGGAGAAGTCGTGACCGTCATCGGTGCGAATCCGTACTCCTCGAAGCGCATACCGGCGTCACACCGCGGCCGTGTCGGCGGTCTCAGCAACGTCATCTATTCGCTGTTCTCGTCCGTGACGCAGTACATCATCAGCTTTATCCTCACCCTGTCGGGCAGTAATTATCTGCTTCTGTGGATAATTTTCATGTCGCTCGGTGCCGTGGCGGTCTGCATATACGGACTTCTCTACCGGCCCGACAAAAAAGCCTTCCCCGCGCTGTACAAATCGGATCACGAAAAAATATTTTTCTGAAAATCACCCGCCTTCGGGTGATTTTTAACATTTTTTACCTCTTGCAATTTATTTTTTAATATGGTATAATGCAAATGGTGAATTATTCCAAAAAAAGGAGAAAACAAAAAATGAAAAAAATGCTTGCCATTGTGGTCTGCATACTGATGACGGTATCGGTATTCCCGATCACGGTATTCTCTGCGGAAGAATACGTCCCGTACATTTACGGATACGACGTTGACGCTCCGGTCCCCGGACATACTCCCGACAGAGACAACGTGCCCTTCGACAATACCATCGCCGGCACGACGACTATCTGGTATGACGTTCAGGCAGGACGTCAGCTCGAGGGAGACGCTACCTTCGTCGACGGAAGAGAATACGGTTGTATGATCTATTTCTCGATGAAATCAGGTTACTACTTCGACGAAAAAACCATAGGTTACATAAACTACAGTGAGGCCCGCCTCACAGTTCAGAACAAGGGTCACAGCGGTATTCTGGAAGCCCGCTTCACTTGCCAGGCACCCGAACCGCTCAAAGGCCCGAGCGTCAGCGTAAAAAATCCCGTGGCAGGCGGTCTGCCCTCCCACGAAGTGACCTGCATGGGATCTCACTATAATGCACACGTTGAAGGCGGCGACAACGCGATCTGGTACCGCGTCAACGCGAAAGACGCCGAGCTCACCACGGACGGCGAGCTGAAGACGTTTGATTTTTCAAGACTTCAGATCATGGAAGACGGCGAGACGTTCAAGCCCGGATACACTTACGGCGTTATGGTCGCAGTATATCCCGACACGGATTATTCCTTCCTGGACGGCACAGGCCTCTACATCAATTCCGACGTATCCACGCCTTTCCTGTCGCTCCCGACGGGAGTGATGGGCTTCCACCTGTTTGAACCCGTTGCCGGAAACGTCACCAGAGTCGACTTCGTCAACACACAGTACCCGGAAGCCGGCAAGCTCGTTGAAACTCCGGTGTTCGAAACTCCTTTCGGAGACACGCTCATCCCTGCTCTTTCCGCATGGGCAAGATTCTTTGGGGATGAAGAGAGCGGAACGGATTACGGCTTCGGAAAGATCTCGATGGACGTTGCCGACGTATTCCGCTGCGGAGAAACGTATCTCCTCGACGCATGGTTCGGATACGGTTCCGAAAACGTCAGCATCAACGAAAGTTTGGAATTCTACGTCAACGGTGAAAAGGGCATTGGCATGAACCTCGGCGGTACCGGAGTCGCCATTTGCGCCGATCAGACTCCTCTCGCCTGCCCCGGTGAGAAGTTCACGGATATGCCCGCAAAGGACAACTGGGCACACGATCCGCTCGACTTCGCAGTTGCAAACGGACTCCTCGGCGGTACTTCCGAGACCACTATCTCCCCGTCGAACACGATGACGCGCGCAATGCTCGTCACGGTGCTCTGGAGAAACGAGGGCAGCCCGGTCGAAGGTGAAAACGTATTTACCGACGTTCCGAACGGCCAGTGGTACACGGACGCAGTCGCGTGGGCAAACAAGAACGGTATCGTCGGCGGTGTCGGTGACGGCAAGTTCAACCCGAACGGCGCGATCACCCGTGAACAGCTCGCAACGATCCTTTACCGCTATGCCGGATTCAAGGGAGTCGCCGTTTCTGCCACGACGGACATCTCCTCGTTCCCGGATGCCGCAAGCGTGAACTCGTGGTCCGAAACTGCTCTCAAGTGGGCAGTCGCAACGGAGCTTATCGGCGGTATCGGTGAGAACGGCGTCAGCTACCTCCGCCCGCAGGGCAACGCGACCCGCGCTCAGGTCGCAACGATCCTCGAAAGATACATCGTCAGGAACGGTAAATAATCCGACAAAAAATCACCCGACTTCGGGTGATTTTTTTGTTTTTCGCCGACGATCCGACATTCTTCAAGAAAAAGCAATTCATTTTCCGTTGTTTCCTTGACAAAGCATGGCAGGTCTGCTACAATACAATTGACCACTGACGGAGATGAACGCTAAATTATATCCCGTCAACATAAGGAGGACTTTTCCATGAACAAAAAAAGAGGAGATAAGTTTATCTTAGGCTTCTGGAACTACAACGATATCGAGACCAGCGGCGCAGACGAGATCGAGCGCTGGGCCGACCTCGGACTCAACGTCGCGATGACCCCGTATCTCAGAGACGACGAAGAGGCAAGAGCGTTCCTTCCCGGCTGGCTTGACGCACTTGAAGCCAAAGGCATGAAGGCGATCCTTCGCTTCAACGACATCGGCGACAGCGTTCTGAAAGCACGCGGCGAAGAGTATTTCAGAGAAGCGTTCACGCGCCGCTACAACGAATTCGGAAAGCACCCCGCCGTTCTCGGATTCTATCCCGGCGAAGAGCCCAACGAAGGCAGCTATCAGTATTTTGCCGAGGAGCTCCGTATCATGAACGAGATCGCTCCCGATCTTACTCCTTTCGTTGACCTCGGTGCCTGCGAAGAGCATACCCGCTATATCGGCGAGCACGCGCACACCCCGAACTGCGGCTTCGGCAACTATTCTCAGATGGAGCCCGAAGAGAGAGGCACAGACGACTACTTCCGCATCATGCGCAAGCAGATCGAGGTCTGCGACCAGTATGACATGGACTGCTGGGCAACTCTTCTTTCCTCCGGCCACTACCGCTTCCGTGAGCCCGGTTACTACGATTACGTATGGCAGATCAACACCGCTGCTGCCTGCGGATGCACCGGTATCGTATGGTTCCGTCTGTACGACAAGCTCATCGCTTACGACTATCACGGCTCCCCGATCGATGAGTTCGGCGAGAACGGCGTTCACTACAACGACATGCGCCGTGCACAGAAGAGATTCATGCACCATCACGGCGAGCTGCTCATGAAGCTGCAGCGTCAGGCTACGTTTATGATAAAGACCCGTTACGGCGGATATCCGTTCTTCCCGAAGGAAGGCTACTCCAAGATCCGCCGCGCGTTCTGCTCCGACACGTTCCTCGGCTACTACGACAAGGAAACGACTCCCGGCATCGTCAGCTTCTTCAAGGATGAAGCGGGTGAGGAGTACGTCGCACTTGTCAACAACAATCCTTACGTTTCCGGCTCCATCACCCTCGACCTCGATCCGAGCGTCACGGTGTTTGAAAGAATTTACGAAAACGGCAAGGTCCGCATCCCCGAGAGAATGAACCACGGTGACCGCACCGCGCTCCCGACCTTCGAAGAGGTCTGGCTCGCACCCGGTCAGATGGAGATCTTCCACATCGGCTGATAAGACAAAAAACTCTTTTGCCTGCAAAGGCAAAAGAGTTTTTTTAATGATGTTTGCCCTGACGGGCAAATGATGTTCGCTTCGCGAATGATGACGCTGTCGCTAATGATGTGTGCCTGACGGCACATGGGCAAACATCGCATCATTGCGGCACGAAGT
>JAKSPW010000220.1 GCA_024404435.1 Clostridia bacterium
GGTACAGACCTCGTGGATCCCTTGACGGGCGGCAAATTCCGAGCCTTTTGCCGCGGTGCGCGAATAAATTGCAGACAGCTCGACGCAGTTCGCGAGCCGTGCGGCGTCAGCCAGCCAGTCGGACACGAAGTTCGTGCCGATCATTCCGAGCTTAATTTTTCTCATTTATCTTTTCCGAATACTTGATCTCGATCGGGCCGAGAAGTCCCGATGCTTCCATGAGCAGATACTTCGAGCAAAGGTCTCTCTGCTCGTAGCCGAGATGATTGGTTACGACGACCTTAATGTCGTTTCTGCCGTTTTTCAGTACGCCCGTGACGTCGAAACGGTACGGAGGCGCGATCTTTTCGCCGACGTTCGTGCCGTTGAGCCACACTTCAGCCGTCTCTCCGACTCTGCCGAGGTCGATGACGTATCTGCCGTCCTTCAGCTCATCGAAGTCGAACGAGCCCTCGTAAGTAATGAATCCGCCGAAGCGCGGGAACATGTCGGGTGCGGTGACGTTTTTAAGCTCCGTCATGTGCAGTGTCTCCGACGGCTTTTCGGGATAGTTTTCAGCCGTGAAGAGAGCGACGTCGAACTCGGGAGCAACGGTCGTTCTTTCCTTCGTTTCGAAGAGAGAGAACTCGGGGAGTCCTTCCGGCAGATCGCCGAAGAAGACGACTACGGATTCGTACGGCTCGAGACGGACCTTGATAGCTCTGCCGTTGTTGTGAGCACGGTATGCCTCGTTCTCCATCGGGAACCAGACACCGAAATCGCCTCCGTCGAAGCCGTCGAACGTGAGGGAAGTGAGGATCGTGTCGACGATGCCCTCGTTCGTGAGCATGTAAGCGTGAGTCCCGTTCTTCTCGTAGTGGTAGAAGCGCAGGTCTTTCGCCTCGGCAGACGAGGTGAGGTCAAAGTAGTTGTGACCGCGCATCCAGAAGGTCAGGTATTCGCTCGGCACGACGTGAACGTGAGTCTTGCTGTCGAAGTCGAATCTCACACCTGCTTCGTCGCAGGCTCTGTGAGTGAGCTTGTCGAGGAATACGACATCAACGCCCGCGTTTGCGGCATTGTTGAGTGCCGTTAGTGCCGCCTTCGGCAGATATTTCGATCTCGGAACGATGATGCAGGGGTATTTTTCGTCTCCGAGTGTCAGGCATCCGCCGTCAAGTCCCGCTTCCTCGAGGTAATCGCAGGAGACGAGGTCGAAGTCGATGTGGTCTTCCGTCAGAAGCCTTGCGGGGACGTAGAAGGGCATATAGTCTCCGCCCGCCCATTCTGCTTCTGCGTGGTAGAGCACGGCGCAGCTTGCGTGATGCACGCCGTCGGAGAAGATGGTGGATACTCTGTCAAGGTATTCGATTATGCGTCTGAACGGCTTTTCCTGCGGATTGTGCCCCGCGCCCGTGAACTGAGGCGGAACTTCGTCCGGGAACTTTGCGGAGAAGGCGTGCGGCACGAAATTGTTGATGCCGCGGACGAGCATATGGTCGGAGAGCCACTTCATCATCTTGACTCCCTCGGCCCAGCCGTACGCGCCGTAGATCTCGCAGAGGGCGCGTCCTTTTTTCGCCTTCTGGATGTGCGCGTGAGAGGACGCCATCTTGCCGAGGCTGAAGTTGAAGAGATCGGGATCGGCAACGTCGTACCAGCAGTTGCAGGAGTTCGGATGATACTGCATGCCGGGGACGATCTGATGGAGCACTACGTCGATGCCCGCCATATCCTGTCCGTCGAGAGCGCGGAAATAGTGTCCGCCGCTGTTCATGTTGGAGTGCTGGTCATAGTCCTCGAGGACGTGCCCTATGTATTCGACTCCGTGAGCGCGGCACCAGTCGCCGACTCTGCCGCTGAAATGCTTTTTGTAGAGACCCGACACGGTATCCATGTACGCCACTCTGTACGCGGGAGACACTCCCTTTACGGTGAACCACAGAGAGGGCATGTGACGGAGCCAGTCTCCCCCGTATTTTTCCTTCATTTCGGCGAGGATATACTTGTTCCACGGGTATTCCGCGTGCGGCTTGCACTCGTCGAGACGCGGAACTGCCGATCTGTCGAGTATGAACGGCTCGTCGCTGAAGAAGCCGCGGAAGGTGTTTCCGAAATATTTGCCGAGGTGCTCGTAGTGAGGCTCGTAGATCTCCTCGAACATCATGTCGACCGACTCGGGATTCGTAAAGTCGACTCTGCCGTCGCGCTTCGGACGGACGAAGATGAAGAAGATCCTCCAGATGCCGTCGGGCAGATCGACGGAAACGAGACCGTCGTGAAGTCTGTCCGTAAAGTCGAGGCACTCTCCGGTGAGAGTCTGATTCTCTCCGCAGCGGCAGGCTACGATGCCGAGAAGCTCGTCGCCTTTATCTTCTTCCGCCCAGCCCTCGTATATCACGGCACCGTCGGTCACGGGACCGCAGACGTCAACGTGTTTTTCCGTGACGGCTTTCTTGCCGAGGTCGGGACGGCGGTCCCTGATGACTCCGTTGCAGAAGCCCGTCGGGAAATATTTGTCGTCGAGTATCCACATTTCCATGTCGAGACGCTTTGCCTCTTCGAGAAGGAGAGTCATATCCTCCCACCAGCCGTCGCCGACGAATTCATCGTGAGGACGTGACTCGGCG
>JAKSPW010000221.1 GCA_024404435.1 Clostridia bacterium
GACGGGATCGTTATCCTCAGTCACGCGAACGCAGTCGAGGATGGTCTGCCACAGCTTTTCGATAGCCTGAGACTTCGAAAGAGTCGGATATACCTTCTTTGCCCACGCGGCACTCGGTACTGCGGCGATCGTCCACTGATGCTTCGATTCGATCGCGTCTCTGTACTTTTTCGTCTTCTTGTAGGAAGCGATGCGGGAAGCCTGCATCTTGGCGATGTCGATTCCCTTCAGTCCGTCCGGGTCGTCGCTCGCGATGTGGATGCGGCACGGGAACTCCTCTGCCATCAGCTTCATTTTCTCGATCTGCCACTTCGGGACGTTTTTGAGAGTCTCGAGGCTCTGATATTTGAACGCCATCTTGATGAGCGGATCGTGGCTCCACTCGAGTCTGACGTACTTCGCGCCGAGCTTGTAGCATTCCTCCGCCACGAGCGTTGCGAATGCGTACTGATCCACGTTCACGTAGATGAGCACGGGCTGATCCTTCTGCACGTTTGCGCCGACCTCTGCGATGAGGCGCGCGTATTTTCTGAGCATTGTTTTTTTCATAATGATCCTCCTTGTTGTGTTATGTATTGATTATAACATATTTTTCCCGAAAATACAAATTGTTTTTTTGTAAAATCCCTTGACAAAACGGCTCGGTTAGTGTATGCTAACGGTATAAGGTTAGCCTATGCTAACGCATGGGCGTGAAAGGACGAATAACAGTAAATATGACGCTTGGCGAACTTGAGATCGGCGAAAGCGCAAGAGTGGTAAAGGTCGGCGGTGAAGGCGCTCTGAGGCACCATTTTCTCGACATGGGACTCATTCCCGGCGCGCTCGTGACTCTCGAGAAATACGCTCCGATGGGAGACCCCATGGAGCTGAGGATACACGGCTGCGAGCTGACGCTCCGCGTCGCGGACGCAAAGAAGATCGAGGTCACTCCCGCAGCGGCAGAGGAAGAAAAGACCCCCCCCGTCCTACACAGCGGAAGAAAAGAGCACCCCGGTCTCGGTGAAAACGGTAAATATCACGTCAAGGCGGACGAGAATCCGCTGCCGAAGGGCACGAAGTTCACCTTTGCGCTCGCGGGAAATCAGAACTGCGGCAAAACGACGCTGTTCAATCAGCTCACGGGATCAAGTCAGCACGTCGGCAACTTCCCCGGTGTCACGGTCGACAGAAAAACGGGAGTAATCAAGGGACATCCCGACACCGAGATCACCGACCTCCCCGGCATCTACTCGATGTCGCCGTACACGAGCGAGGAGATCGTGACGCGCCGCTTCATCATCGACGAACGCCCGACGGGCATCATCAACATCGCGGACGCGACGAACATAGAAAGAAATCTGTATCTCACGATGCAGCTCATGGAGCTCGACGTGCCGATAGTCCTCGCGCTCAACATGATGGACGAGCTGAGGGGCAACGGCGGCACGGTGCTCATCAACGAAATGGAGTCGATGCTCGGCATCCCGGTCGTGCCGATCTCCGCCTCGAAAAACGAAGGTGTCGACGAACTGATACGTCACGCCATGCACGTCGCGGAATATCAGGAAAAGCCCGGCAGAACGGACTTCTGCGCGGATGACGAGGAAGGCGGCGCGGTCCACAGATGTCTGCACGGCATCATGCATCTGATCGACGACCACGCGAAGGCGGCGGGCATCCCCACGCGTTTCGCGGCGACCAAGCTCGTCGAGGGCGACGAGATGATAACAGAAGCGCTGAAGCTCTCGCAGAACGAATCGGAAATGATCGAGCACATCATAACGCAGATGGAGGACGAGCGCGGTCTCGACCGCGTTGCCGCCATCGCTGACATGCGCTTTTCGTTCATCGAAAAGCTCTGCGCGGCAACGGTAGTCAAGCCGCACGAAAGCCGCGAGCACGTGAGAAGCCGCAGGATCGACAAAGTTCTAACGGGCAAGTATACGGCGATCCCGTCGTTCATTTTGATCATGGGACTCGTCTTTTTCCTCACGTTCAACGTGATCGGAGATTTCCTTCAGGGGCTGCTTGAGCGCGGGATCGATTCCCTCGGCTCTGCGGTCGACTCGGCGCTCACCTCGTGGGGCGTGAACGGAGTTCTCCACTCGCTAATCACCGACGGTATTTTCAGCGGTGTCGGGAGCGTTCTCAGCTTCTTACCGATAATCGTCACTCTGTTCTTCTTCCTGTCGCTTCTCGAGGACAGCGGATATATGGCGCGCGTCGCATTCGTGATGGATAAGCTGCTCCGCCGCATCGGTCTTTCCGGTCGAAGCATCGTGCCGATGCTCATCGGCTTCGGCTGTACCGTTCCCGGAGTCATGGCGAGCCGCACCCTGCCCTCCGCGAGAGACAGAAAAATGACCATCATGCTCACGCCGTTCATGAGCTGCACGGCGAAGCTCCCCGTGTACGGATTCTTCGCTCACGCATTCTTCCCGAAGCACAGCGGACTCATCATGGTCGGGCTCTATCTGCTCGGCATCACCGTCGCCGTGCTCGTGGCTCTCGTGTCGAAGAACACCGCTTTCAAGGGCGAGGCAGTCCCGTTCGTCATGGAGCTTCCGAACTACCGTCTGCCGGGCGTGAAAAACGTGCTCCATCTGCTGTGGGACAAGGCA
>JAKSPW010000222.1 GCA_024404435.1 Clostridia bacterium
AGGCACGGCATCATTTGTCCTCGCTTGCCTTGCAAGAGAGGGCAAGCATCATTATTCAAAAAACCACCCGAAAGGGTGGTTTTTGAGTGAAGAGAGAAGAGTGAAAAGATAAGAGAATCGGAACACTTTTGCCGCAGGCAAAAGTGAACTTATTAAAAGCTTAAGACTTAAGGCTTAAGACTTAAGGCTCTTTTTTATTATCTTCTTCGACAGGAACGAGATCACGACGGAGAGCATGAGCGTGAATACCGCCGTCGCGAGCTGCTGCAGCAGGAGCGACGAGCCGTAAAGGCTCACGAGCGTTTCCGACGTTCTCATCTTGGCAAACAGCCATTCCTGAGTTATGTAGACCTCAAGCGAGATCGTACCGACGAATCTGACGATGCCGTACGGGATCTTTATTATCACGTCCGTGGCCTTAGTTTTCGCGCACAGCTTCAGCACGGCGTCGGCGGCAAGCGACAGAAGCATGCACAGCGACGGGCCGATGAGCAGGTTGACCTGCGCATTGACCGCGGGCACGCTCCACAGGAAGGCGAAGCTGTCGAAGTGGTGCAGACCGTACTGAACGTACAGACCGAACAGGAGAGCGGCGGCGCAGAGGACGTAGACGAGCGGATGCACCTTCTTCCCCGCAACGGCGCAGGTGCCGGCGTAAAGGCCGACCATGTATACCGCGACGCGGGTGATCACGGCGTACAGATCGGCGCGGATATACCCGCGAAGGTATACTTCCGCCGCGATCCACACGGCGCAGAAGGCGAACGTGAACAGTGCTTTGAATCTGATCTTGTTCAGAATCTTTAAAATGAACGGCGTGACGAGGTAGAACAGCATGACGCACGGGACGTACCACAGAAAATCGTACACGTTGACGAAGAACTGGCGGAGCCCCGTCACACGGCCGAGGTACTGTTTTACCGTCCAGCCGTCGACGTAGCCGATGAGAGTCGCGATCATGACGAAGGCGGGAAGCAGCCGTGCAAGGCGCTTTTTCACGAATCTGCCGTAATCGCCGACGGAATTCACGGGATTTTTCGCAAGTGAATGCGCGAGCCCGAAGCCGGACACGAAAAGGAACATGTCGACTCCGCAGAAGCCGAGCGTGTGCAGCAGGTGCCACACGGTGTCAATAAGCGGGACACCGAACGAATTCTCCGGCACGACGTGGAACCAATACACCCACAGTGCCGCGAATCCCATCAGAAAGGTGCGGTGCTTTGACAGTTTTTCCATATCTTTGTGATTTCCTTTCCGCTTTTTCAGTTTCCGAGCAGCTCGATGACTCTGTCGAAGTTCGCGGGTCGCGGTGCCGAGAAGGTCATCTTCTCTCCCGTCGAGGGATGGATGAAGGTCAGCTCCTTCGCGTGGAGGCACTGCCCTGCGAGGACGCCCGGATGATGCTTTTCAAACACGGTCGAGCCGCCGCCGTAGACGGAGTCTCCGAGGAGCGGGTGGCCGACGTGCGCCATGTGTACCCTGATCTGATGCGTTCTGCCCGTTTCGAGCTTCAGCTCGACGTGGCTCATGGCTGAGCCGTTTTCGAACACGCGCAGGACGCGGTAATTCGTCGCGGCGGGCCTGCCGTCCGACACGACCGCCATTTTCTTGCGGTCGGTGCGGCTTCTGCCGATCGGAGCTTCTATCCTGCCCTCGTCGGCGGGGAGCCTGCCGAGGCAGATCGCCTCGTAGGTGCGCGCCATCGAATGATCCTTCAGCGGGAGCGCGAGCGAGGCGTGCGCGGCGTCGTTTTTCGCGGCGCAGATGAGTCCGCTCGTGTCTCGGTCGATGCGGTGCACGATGCCGGGGCGCGTGACGCCGCCGATGCCGGAGAGTGAATCTCCGCAGTGATACAGGAGCGCCGAGACGAGAGTTCCGGTCGCGTGGCCGGGCGCGGGATGCACGACCATGCCCTGCGGCTTGTTCACGACGATCACGTCGCCGTCCTCGTACACGACGTCGAGCGGGATGTTCTCGGGCGCGACGTCGCAGGCCTCGGGCTCGGGAACGGTGAGGATGAGCACGTCGCCGCGGGAGAGCTTATAATTTTTCTGTATGGGGGAGCCGTTTTTCGTCACGAGCCCGTCCGAGATGAGCTTCGCTATCGCCGAGCGGGTGAGCGAAAGTCCCTCTTCGGCGCAGAATCCGGCGAGAGCCGCGTCGGCTCTCATCCCCGAGTTTTCGTCCGAGGCCGTGAAGACCACGGCATCTGTGAGATCGTCCACGTTTACCTCCGGGGCAGAATTAGTTTTCAGTTTTCAGTTTTCAGTTTTCAGACCGCAGGGGAAGATATCATTCCGCTCTGACAAGCCTTCCCCGGTGGGGGAATGGGGACCGCCTTTGGCGGGGGATGAGGCGGGGCTGCACGTTGACGGAAGGGATTTGAAACCGAGGAGATACAATCCTTCAGTCAGTCCCGCTTTGCGTCACTGACAGCTCCCTTTACACAAGGGAGCCTCGGAAACGTCCGTCTTGCCGGAGCCTTCCCCAGCGGGGAAGGGGGGCATAGGCGGCAAAGCCGCCAGTGGATAGAGGCGGGGCTGCACGTTGACGG
>JAKSPW010000223.1 GCA_024404435.1 Clostridia bacterium
CGACTACCTGCGCGAGACGGGCTTTCCGTTCATTTCCGCCTGCGCGGAATTCTATGCGGAGTATGCAAAGTTCAACGAAAAAACGGGCAAATACGATATCGGGCCCGCCGCTCCGTACGAGACCTGCCCCGAGCTTCACCTCACGAACACCACCGTCGACGGGACGATGGCGAGGTATATACTGAAAGCGGCGCTCGAGGCCGCCGAGGTGCTCGGAGTCTCCGACGAAAAAACGGCAAAATGGAAGGAAGTACTCGACAATCTCTTCGAGTTCAACTACGTTTCCTTCTACAAATACGGAGAGGGGCAGCCCGAGCTTCTCGCGTTCGGGCTGACTTCTCCCGACGGCGAGGCAGTATTTGCCGAAAGAGGCTTCGCGCGCTCCGCCGCTCCCATCGCGCCCTGCCCGATCATCGGAAGCCGCGACAGAGACACGAGGCTCTATACGGCGGTCGTAAGAGGCGTTGTTCGGGTGGAGTGTCGCTTCGTTTCCATCTCCCCGAAGGCGGCGATAGAAGCTCGGCTCGAGCTCGGAAAAGACGCGTTCGAGACTCTCTTCGACACGATCGACGAGGTACAGCACTTCCCGCAGGGACTGCTTTACAACATGGATCACTGGAGCCATCTGTCGCGCTACTCGCATCTGAATCCCCCGGCGGGCGTGAAGGACCTTCACGCTCCGTACAGCCAGAGAGACTATATCTACGACTCGCGCTGTAAGTACGGTCAGGTTGGCAAATATACAGAAAACGGACCGACCGGAGAGACGGTGAACACTCCCGCGCAAGTCTTCGCGCAGTGCGGCATGGAGGCGGCGGGGTGCATTAACCTCGCGTATAACGAGCTCGCCCTCCAAAGCTATGAGGACGTGATAAGGATCTTCCCCGCGTACGACAAAGGCTACGACTCGCTCTTCACCCTTAAGGCAAAGGGCGGCTTCATGGTCACGGGTGCGTCGACGGAAAAGGGCGTCGCGCGGTTCATCATCATAAAGAGCCTTCTCGGAAACAGATGCACGGTGGAAGTGCCCTTTGACGGCTTTTCGGTCTGCGGCACGGACGGCACGAGCATCCCGTTTGAACGGGACGGATACGGTGCCGTTGTCTTCGACACGGAAAAAGGCGAGACCTACCTTATCGCCTCGGACGAGCTTTGCGAGGACGAGATACCGGACATAAATTTTGAAATGTATACGAACGACTCAGAGAGAAACTGCAGAAACGGCACTCTGGGATGCGAAAAAATGTTTTAACGGAGAAAAACAATGCTTTCAAACACACTTTACAAGCTGACTGCTCAGAAAAAACTGAAGATCGCGTATTTCGGAGGCTCGATCCTCGACGGCGCGTGTGCGAGCGACATGGAAAAGACGAGCTGCAGGGCGCTGACCACGAAATGGTTCAGAGAGAGCTACCCCGACGCCGTGATAGAAGAAAACAACGCCTGCATCGGCGGCACGGGCACGGGCTTCGGAATGTTCAGAATAGGTAAGGACGTGCTTGCAGGGAAACCCGACCTCATCTTCATCGAATACGCCACGAACGACTGGGAGGACGACTACGACAAGATACTGATGCAGACCGAATCCGTCCTCAGAAAGATCCGCAGAGAACTGCCGTTTTGTGACGTGATCATGGTCATGGCAACGGACGACGACATAACCGACGTCACGGACAGCGGCGTCGAGTACGAGTCGAGGACCGCGCACGCCGCCGCCTCGCACCACTACAAGGTGCCGGTGGTCGATCCCGGTGCCGCCACCTACGCGTGGCTTCTCAGAAACAAGGCGGAAAAAGAGGCGCTCTCTCCCGACAAACAGCACCCGAACGATCTCGGCTACAGCGTGATGGCGGACAGCCTGACAAAGTGGCTCGGCGACATGTTCAAGAAGGCTTCTCACCCCGCGGAGCTTCGCGCACACGCAATGCCGAAACAGCTTTGCGATAAGGTTTTCGACCGCGCCGACATGGAGTACTGCGAGAACAACGAAAACGTCACCTTTACGGGCTTTGAGTTCAAAGCGCCGACGAGAAAAGAAAGAGTCGGCAAGTATCTCGACTCGACGCGCGGCGGTGACGAGATAGTCTTTAATTTTGAGGGCACGGTCTTCGGCATCTACTGGATCGGAGGCTTCGCATCTACCGACGTTCTGGTCTCGATCGACGGAGAAGATGAGAAGCAGTACGCCACGTGGGACAATTACCTGCGCGGCTTCCAGAGGCTACGGGCCGCGATAATCCGCGACGACCTCGAAGACGGGCCGCACGTCGCAAAAGTGAGGGTGCTCCCCTGCGACGAGTCTCACGTCGGCATCGGCGGCTTCTTCGTGTGCAGATAAACAGACAAAAAAACGGAGCAGGGAAGTCTGATCCGTACGTTCAAACTCAGATTTATGCAATTATTTGAAAAGAAAATTCATTTTCTGTTACATCCACTCGATATGGTCGCGAAGTCGATAACGGCTTTGACCAAAACCCGCATAAACACTATATTTTCAAGGCATCTGAGCACGGGTTGAATGCTGAAAATAGAGAAAACGTGTTT
>JAKSPW010000224.1 GCA_024404435.1 Clostridia bacterium
TCAATGTGGCGGCTCGAGGTCGATGACGACGATCACTTCGACGTCATCTGTGCTGCCGTGAAGGACGGTCATATCGTCTCTGCCGCGACGGCGAACGATCTGTACAACGAAAGTGAAGTGGAAATTAACGTCGAGACCGCGCCGCCGTTCAGAAATCAGGGACTTGCTTCGGCGTGTGCCGCGGGACTTGCCCGTTATCTGCTGACGGAAACCGACGCGACGGCCGTTATATACAAGTGCAGAGAAAGCAATGCCGCATCATATAAAACGGCACTTTCGGCAGGTTTCAAGCTTGTCGGCCGTGAGATCCCGTTCGTGTTCTACAAGTGAGGAGAAAGTTTGAAAGCGGCGAGAACCTGAGTCGCAGGTGAGCTGCTTTCAAACCCCATTTGTGCCTTTTGCCGCGAAAGGCGGCGGCAAATTCATAGAACCGGCACAAATGCTAAGAAAGGCATGGTCATAAAAATGGCATTTGACGCAGGTATCCTCCGTGCGGTGCTCCGTGACATCGAATCCGAGGCACTCGACGGAAGGATCGACAGAATATATCAGCCCGAGCGCGACGAGGTCGTCTTCATCATGCGCGCGGGCGGAGCGGAGAAACGGCTGCTCATAAACGCGGGCTCGTCGTCTCCGAGAATGAGCATGACGGGGATAAAGGTCGAAAATCCCGCCGTCCCGCCGATGTTCTGCATGATGCTCCGCAAGCATTTCGCGGGAGCAAGGCTCTCGTCCGTTTCGCAGCCGGGCTTTGAGCGCGTGGCGCGTCTCACCTTCGACTGTCACGACGACATGGGCTTCAAGACGAACAAGCATATTATCGCCGAGATCATGGGCAAATACTCCAATATCATCGTCACGGACCGTGACGACAAGATCCTCGGGGTCCTGAAGCCGATCGACTTTTCGGCATCGACCATACGGCAGCTCCTTCCCGGCATGAGATATACCCTGCCTCCGGCGCAGGACAAGCTCGATCCGCTCACCGTGACGGAGGAAGAATTCAACGCCGCCGCAAGAGCGGCCGATCCGACGAGAAGTGCCGTCAAATTTCTGACAGCATCGTTCATCGGTCTTGCCGCAGTCACGGCGAGAGAGATCGTATACCGCTCGGCTCACGACGTGAACGCGACGCTTGAGGAGTGCGCGGATACCCTTTTCGCTGAGCTCAAAAATATGGCGGAGTGCTCCGACAAAGGCGGAGACAGACCGTCAATGGCGAGAAACGGAGACGATCTGCCGATAGACTATCTCTACGCGGAGCTGACGCAATATAAGGGCGCGGGAGAGGTGACGGTATTCGGCACGGTCAGCGAACTGATCGACGAATACTACATGAAGCGTGCGGCGGAAGAAAGGCTTTCGAGACGTGCCTCCGATATCTTCAGGATCATCAGCGCAGCCGAATCGAGGATAACGAAGAAGCTCGCACTTCAGCGCGAGGAGCTTGCAAAATGCGAACTCGGCGAGACGTACAAGAAGTACGGCGACCTCATCACCGGCTCGATCTACATGATGAAAAAAGGCATGACTTCCGTCACTCTGTCGGATTGGTATTCGGAGGGTGAATTGATCGAGATCCCGCTGTCGGAACGGATGACTCCCGCACAGAACGCGCAGGCATACTATAAAAAATACAACAAGGCGAAGAGCGCGAAGGTGCATCTGACCGAGCAGATCGCACTTGCGGAGGAAGAGCTCAAATATCTTGATTCCGTCTTTGATTCTCTCACGAGAGCATCGAGTGAGCGCGAGCTGTCGGAGATCAGAGCCGAGCTTTATCACAGCGGATACGCCTCGAAGATGAAGAACTATCAGGAGAAGAAGAAGCAGGCTCCCCTCGTCGTGAAATACGAAACGAGCGACGGACACACGGTGCTCTGCGGTAAGAACAACGTCGCGAACGATCACCTCACGACGAAGATGGCAAACAGGAGCGACTGGTGGTTCCACGTGAAGAACGCGCCCGGCTCGCACGTCGTGCTCGAATGCTTCGACGGCGAGACCGATCCGTCGGAGGAGGCGTTCACTGAGGCGGCGATGATCGCGGCGTACAACTCCTCGCAGAGGGAATCTGCATCGGTCGCGGTAGACTACACGAGGGTCAGAGAGGTCAAAAAGCCCGCCGGATCAAAACCCGGATTCGTTATTTATCACACGAATTACACCGCGTACGTCACGCCGGAGGAAGACAAAATCAAAAAAATGATGCGTTCATAATTTTACCGAGGGTATTGACTTGCGTGCTGCCATGATGTATAATAATGGGCGTCGGGCAGATGTAGTTCAGTGGCAGAACATCAGCTTCCCAAGCTGAATATGCGGGTTCGATTCCCGTCATCTGCTAACAAAAAGCACCATTGAGGTGCTTTTTTGTTAGCAGATGACGAATAGGAATCGTCAAAGAAATCCACTGCGGCGGATAAGATTTTTCTGTTGACAAAACAAAACTCTGCTGTTATAAT
>JAKSPW010000225.1 GCA_024404435.1 Clostridia bacterium
GACCGTCATTTTCCTTTCGCGCAGAGCCCCGATCAGCTCCCGCGCAGTTTCATATGTTTCCATAATACCTCATATTCAAATACCTTCCCCAAAGGGAAGGTATTTTTAGTCAGAAAATAAATTCTTTGAGCCACTCGGCTGCGAGCGGAGCCCAGTTTCTGTCCCCCGGGACGTTGAATGCGAGTCCGCCGCCGTGGTCTCCCTTCGGGAAGAGGTGGAGCTCATACGGAATCTTCGCTTTGCTCAGTACCTCTGCGAGGTGGAGCGAATTTTCAACGGGCACGAGACTGTCGTCGATGTTGTGCCAGATGAACATCGGAGGCGTTCTGCCCGTAACGCTGTTTTCTCCCGAAAACTCAAACGCGAGCTTGTCGATATCGGGGTTCCCGCTCAGAAGATTGAGCCTCGTTCCCTCGTGCGTGTAGGGATAGGTGAGCGTCACGACGGGGTAGCAGAGGATAGCTGCGTTCGGACGCGAGGAGACCGCGTCGATCTCGTCGCCTTCTTTGCCGTCATCGAAGTGAGTCGCCGTGAAGCAGGCAAGGTGTCCGCCCGCGGAGAAACCGACGACAGCGATCTTTTCGGGATCGATGCCGAGCTCATCTGCGTGATATCTCACCCATCTGACCGCTCTCGCACCGTCATCGGTGATGGCGGGGTAGCGGTACGGATCGACTCTGTACGTCACGGAGAAGGAGTAGTATCCCTGACTCTGAAAGTACTCGGCGATCGGGTCGCCCTCGTAGTCTGCGAGTCCGCCGTAGCCGCCGCCGGGGAAGGCGATGACGCAGCCGACCTTGCCCTTCGACGTGTCGACGGGGAAGGGCTTCATCCACGGCTCTTCCTGACCGTAGGATTCGTTATAATACGGTGTTCCGTTTTCCCAAAGTTTGATTTTCATATCAGAACTCGATTCTTTCTCCGCCTTTTTCAACGGATTCAAATGCCTTCATGATGACCTTGAGGTCGGTCCTCATCTGATCGTGTGTGACAAACTGCTCTTCGAGACCGTCAATGGCGCGCACGAAGTTTCTGTAATAATCGTGAACGTCGGACTTCGGTCTGTCGAGCTCGTACTCGTCGAGAGTGATCTCATCGCGCGGAGCCATGGTCTTCGTGAGGCCTGCGGCGGTCTCAACGGGGATGACGTCGGACTCGTGCCAAGCCTTGCACTTTGCGACCTTGCAGTTCTCTCTCCAGTCGCGGATGAATGCGGAGCCGCTCTTAGCTCTCATGTAGAAGCGGGGCATCGCGATGAAGTTGTACGTGCCGACCTCGACGTAAGCTCTCTTGCCGTCCTTGTAGTCGAGCCAGAGGCTGAAGCCGTCGTCGACCTCGTCGTTTGTGATGTGCTCGAAGGTGCAGCGCACGCCGGCGATGCCGTCGAAGCCGAGCACCATGAGGATCTGGTCGATGAGGTGGATGCCCCAGTCGGAGAGCATTCCGCCGCCGTATGCCTTCTCGCCTCTCCAGTCGGAGGGGATGCCGCGGCTTCCGTGGATTCGGGACTCGATATTGATGATCTCGCCGATCTCGCCGCTGTCCTTGAGCTGCTTCATTGCGAGGTAGTCAACGTCAAAGCGTCTGTTCTGGTGAACGGAGAAGATCTTGCCTGCTTTCTTCGAAGCGGCGATCATTCTCTCGAGGCTTTCGAGCGAGAGGGTTACGGGCTTTTCGCAGAGGACGTTCTTGCCTGCCTCGAGGGCGGCGATCACGATCTCCTCGTGAACGTCGTTCGGGACGGCGACGGTGACCATTTCGATCTCGGGATCGGCGAGCAGCTCTTCTCTTGAAGCGTAAGCCTTTATCCCGCGGGACTCCGCGAGTGCGCGCCTTTCTTCCTTTATGTCATAGATGCCGGCGAACTCGACGACGTCGCTCTTCAGGATGTGATCGACGTGCCAACCGCCCATTCCGCCGTATCCGATTACTGCAGCTTTCTTTTTCATGGTAAACTTCCTTTCGGGGACTATATATTGTATTTCACAATAGTATTATATCAGTTATTTTGGATAAGTCAATAGATTATTGCTTTTTTTCGCAAAGGGAAACAAGTTTTTCGAGTTCTTCTTCGCAAACTCCGTAAGTTCCGAGGTCGCTGCCCCAGCCGCCGGGCTCTCCGTGATAGTCCGAACCGCCCGTGGTGATCATTCCGAGCTCCGCGGCGAGTGCCCGCAGGTACTCCGTCTGACCCTCATGCTTCGAGGTAAGGTGAGACGCTTCGAGCCCGTCGAGACCGAACGAGCGCAGGTCGCGTATCGACTCCGAGAGCATGGAGTAGATCTCTTTTTCGTCGGTGCTCTGACGGACGAGATCTACCCAGAACGGATGCGCCATGACGCAGACGAGCCCCGCCTCGTGCGCGATCTCAATTACTTCACGGACGTCGGGACGGATGTTCACGTCGTCTCCCCATTCGGGACCGAGCCCGACACCGT
>JAKSPW010000226.1 GCA_024404435.1 Clostridia bacterium
GCATGAATTGACCACCTGCCGAGGCAGGTATCATGAATTCTCGCTTCGCTCCATGCTTAAGGCTTAAGGCTTAAGACTTAAGGCTCAATGTGGCTTAAGGCTCATCTTGACTTTTCCGTGCGCGGAGGCTATAATTATAAAAAAGCGATCGGGAAGGAAAATACATGACTTTTACCTACAAAAACAAGGACTTTCTGCTGGACGGCAAGCCGTTCCGCATCATCTCGGGCGCGATGCACTACTTCCGCATCGTGCCGGAATACTGGGAGGACAGACTGAAAAAGCTCCGCGCCTGCGGCTTCAATACGGTCGAGACCTACGTCGCGTGGAATCTGCACGAGAGACGCGAGGGCGAGTTCGATTTCTCGGGCGGACTCGACGTCGTGCGCTACATTGAGATCGCCGAGTCGCTCGGGCTGAACGTCATCGTTCGTCCCGGCCCGTACATCTGCTCCGAGTTCGAGCTCGGCGGCCTGCCGTCGTGGCTGCTCGCCGATCCGAGCCTCCGTCTGCGGTGCAGCGATCCCGCGTACCTCGCCAAGGTGCGCCCGTATTACAGAGAGCTTCTGACCCGCCTGCGCCCGCATCTGTGCACGAACGGCGGACGGATCATCATGCTCCAGGTCGAGAACGAGTACGGCGCGTACGGAGATGACAAGGACTATCTCCGTTCCGTCGCGGACATGTACCGCGAATTCGGTATCGACTGCGAGCTTTTCACCTCCGACGGGCCTGCGATCTGGGAGCTTTCCGGCGGCACGCTTCCGGATCTCCTTTCGACTGCCAACTTCGGCAGCAAGCCTGCGGAGAACTTCAGGGTGCTGAACGCATTTAAGCCCGATCAGCCGACGATGTGCGCCGAGTTCTGGACCGGCTGGTTCGACCGCTGGGGCGAAGGCCATCACGTGAGATCGGCGGAAGACATAAAGAACAACGTGCGCACCATCCTCGGCAGCGGCGCGTCCTTCAACTTCTACATGTTCCACGGCGGAACGAATTTCGGCTTCACGAACGGCGCGAACCACGAGGAAGGGAAGTACCACCCGATCGTGACGAGCTACGACTACTGCGCGCCGCTCTCGGAAAGCGGCGATCTGACGGAAAACTACTTCGCGGTGCGCGGCGCGATCGCGGAGTTCACGGGAAAGATGCCCGAGCTTGACGTTGAAAACTCGCGGAAGGCCGCTTACGGCAGGGTCTCTCTGACGGAGAGAGCCCCGCTGCTCGAAAATTACGAAAAGATCGGCACGAAGGTGAAAAACGCCGCGCCTCTCACGATGGAGGAGGTCGGTCAGGACTTCGGATATATCATGTACTCGACGACCGTCATCGGCCCGCAGGACGAGCGTGAGCTCGGCACCGACGTGCACGACAGAGCGCACTTCTTCATCGACGGAAAGCCCGTCGGCGTGAGGGAGCGCACCGGACGGTGGGATGACGTCACGCTTTCGGTCCCCGACGGCGAGACGCGCCGCCTCGACATTCTCGTTGAGAACTGCGGACGCATCAATTACGGCGAGAGGCTGTTCGACAGAAAAGGCCTCGTCGGCGGCGTGAAGATCGGTTACAGATTCCACTTCGGCTGGGAGATCACCCCGCTCACGATGGACGATCTGTCGTCTCTTTCGTGGAACGCCGACGTGACGGACGACGGCAGACCCGCCTTCCTTCGCGGTACGCTGACACTCGATGGCGAGCCCGCGGACACGTTCCTGCGCACCGACGGCTTCGGCAGAGGATTCGTGAAGATCAACGGCTTCAATCTCGGCAGATTCGACTGCCGCGGACCGCAGAAGACTCTGTTCGTTCCCGCGCCCGTCCTGCACGAGGGCGAAAACGAGATCACAGTCTTCGTGACCGACGGTTATTCCGTCCCCTGCGTGGAGTTCACGGACACTCCCGACCTCGGGGAGGAGATAAAATAAAATAATATCGCGGGGGAACTTTTTTGAGAAAAAGTTCCCCCGCGCCCCTTCAAAAAACTTTGAAAAAGGGGCTCTGTCCCCCTTCCCCGGTGGGGAAGGCAAAAAAAGAAGTCCGCGCACGGAGATATCGTAAAGACGAAACCGCACAAACGGGTCGTCGTCACGACTTTAGTCGTGTGGCGCACGACCCCTACGGTTTTCTTTTTTTACAGACATACAATACGGCGAAAGACATACGCTCCGTTTTGCCGGTAGGGGGTGGCGCCCTCGACACCCCGAAACGAAAAATCAAAACCGCACGATATTTTTTGAGATTGCCGCGGGCGTTTCACGCCCTCGCAATGACACATTAAGTGCAGCGCGACATTAAGCAAAGCTTTCGCCATTTCGTCAGAGCGAAAACGTAATGGCAGGAGCAGCGCGTCGGCTTTCGTCTTCTCTTTAGTTGTCATCCCGAGGAGGCAAGGATTTTGTC
>JAKSPW010000227.1 GCA_024404435.1 Clostridia bacterium
ATGAATTCTCGCTTCGCTCCATTAACTCAATGCTCAATGCTCAATGCTCAATGCTTCTTTGCCACAAACTTTCCGCTCTTCGCCTCAAACGACTCCGCGCCGTCGAAAGCGTATCCGACGGGAGGCAGTATCGTGCCCGTGATCCCCTCGGGAACAGTCGCTTCGAGCGTTATTTCGCCGTCACCGGTGCGCGTAAGCTTCACCTTCACCGTGCCGCACTTCGTTTCGTGGCTGCATTCGGCAAAGCCGAGGTCTTCCGGCATCGCGGGCGAGATCTCGATCACGTCGGCGCCGACTCTGCCCGCTGCGCCGCGGAGATTCCTCTCGGCAAACGGGTTTACCCTGAGTCCGCAGACGCACTCGAACATCCACGCCGACACGTCGCCGAGGAAGTGGTGGTTGCGCGAATTTATCCGCTCGCCCTCGCCGTTGAAGTCTTCGGCAAGAGTCGTCTCACCGCGCGCGACCATGTTGCCGTAGGACGGCGCGTCGGGGCGCGTGATCATTTTGTACGCAAGGTCGGCGTGTCCGTGCTCCGAGAGGACCCTGAACAGCACTCTCACGCCGAGCACGCCGCAGTCGAGGTGACCGTCCTCCTCGTCGATGTAACGGAGGAGGAGATCAGTTGCGGCATCGACGTCTTTTTCTTCAAATATTCCGTAGTAAATGCCCATCGCCTGCGTGGTCTGGCATCTGCCGAGCGCCATGCCGCGATATACCGTCTCGCGCCTCAGCGCGCGGAGCAGATCGTCTGCGGCGGAGGCGAGGAAGTCAGCGTCTTCAGCCTCGCCGAGCTCGCGGCAGAGGCAGGCTGCCTTGCGGGCAAAGTCGAGGCACATGACGGTGTCAGTGAACTCGACGGGAGCCTTCATGAAGCCGTGCGGCGGGAGCCAGTCGCCGAGTCCGAAGTGAACGAGCTCGCGCTCGTCGCGGTGCGCCATGACGTATCCGATATAGCGTCTCCACGTCGGGGCGGCAATCTTTGCGGCGGTAAGATCGCCTCTGTACTGCCACAGCCTGAACGGCACCTCGACGAGGGCGATGTCCCACGCGGGGCCCGCCCAGCTCTCATACCAGCGGTCCGCGCCCGAATTCGGCACGAATCCCGGGATGCGCCCGTTCTCTCTCTGCGAGGCGGCGACACTGCGCATCCATTCGGTAAGGAGCGCGTCCGCGTCGAGATTCAGGAGAAAATGCGGCATCGAGAGCGCCGCGTCTGCGGTCCAGCCCGCTTTTTCGCGATGCGGGCAGTCCGTCGGGACGTGCAGAAGATTGGAGAGCGATGCCTCTCGCGTGAGCGAGTGGAGCGCGTTCAGCACCTTCGACGACGACGTGAACGTGCCTCTTTCGCGCATTTTTGACGAATAAAGCGTAAATACGGGAGAAAAATCTTCTTTTTTCACGCCGCGCACCCTCGCGTAGCGGAAGCCCTCGTAGGTAAAGCTCGGGGCGTAGTGCCTCTTTCCGCCGCGGGCGGTGTAATCGAGCGTCTGATATCTGTACGGCAGAGGCGCATCCTCGCCCGTGCAGCAGATCGTGTCGTTGTAGAATTTTCCGTCGACGAGGATCTCCGCGAAGTCGATAACGATATGCGTTCCCTCGGGAGCGCTCGTGTCAAACGAAAGCTGTCCCGCGCCGTTTTTGCCGAAATCATAAATGATCGCACCGTCCTCGTCCCACGTCTTCACGGGGCGGAGCACCTCGCGGGAGACCACGGGCGGCGCGGCGCAGAGCCTCTGCTCACCTGCGGGAGCTTCCGTTTTCACGGCGGGCACCCATGCGGAGTCGTCAAAATCCGCCTCCGTCCAGCCCTCGGTCCCGCTCTCGAGCCGCGCGTCGTATATCTCGCCGACCTTTAAGTCGTCAAAGAGGATCGGGGAGGAATGCGTCACGAAACGCTCGTCCGCTTCAAAGCACGTCTCGCCGTTTTTGTCGCGGATTTCGCAGACGAGTGCCGTGCAGGGCGCACCGCGGAAGGGCGAGTCGAGAAAGCCGCAGATCATGTTGCCGAGGTAGTTGCGGGTGCCGTTGCCGAGCATGATGCCGATGACGTTTTCGCCGTCGCGCAGGTACGGCGCGAGGTCGTATTCATCGAAATAAACGAAGGCGTCGGGCGTGGAGATATACGGAGAAAGGATGCCTTTCGTGATCTCGCGTCCGTTCACGAAGAGGCGGTAGAAGCCGAGTCCCGTGACAAGAAGCGTGCCCTCGGCTTTGCCCGCGACCGTAAAGCGGCGGCGGAAAAGGGGTGCGGGTTTGACCGCGCCGATATCGGACATTCCGAGCGGCGAGGAGATGAAGGAGTTTGTGATCATGTTTGCCTCCGGAAGCATTGAGTTCTGAGCATTGAGCATTGAGCATTGAGCATTGAGTTAATGGAGCGAAGCGAGAATTCA
>JAKSPW010000228.1 GCA_024404435.1 Clostridia bacterium
GGCGGACATTGCCGGCGCCTTCGGAGTCGGCTCGGACGTTCTCTGCGTGTGCCAGGGTGTGGTTTTCGAGCCCGAAACTCTGGGCGGCGGGAAATATACGATAGACGAATACCGTCCGGAAAGCTCCAAGGGCGCGATGGTCATCCAGGTGTTCCCCGCGGGAGACGGTTACCGCATCAGTGCCGAGTTCAAAAAGGAGCTGTACAGCGAGGAGCTGATGCTCGCCATCCTCGAGCTCGTGGAGCAGACCGTCACGGAGTTCACCGAAAAAGAAACTACGGCCGACGTCGACCTCGTCTCGCCGCATCAGAAGGAAGTGCTCGACGGCTTCAACCGCAGTGAGATGGAATACGACACCGGCAAGACCGCAGTCGATATGTTCAGAGAGAGCGCGGAAAAGTATCCCGAGCGCACAGCAGTCGTCTACTGCGGCAGAACGTACACCTACCGCGAGCTCGACCGCATCACCGACAATATCGCGGCATATCTCGTAAAGAAGGGCATCGGCAGCGGCGACGTGGTATCCATCCTCATCGGACGCAGTGAATATATGCCCATCGCTTCTCTCGGCGTTCTGAAGTCGGGCGCGGCATATCAGCCGCTCGACTCCTCATATCCGCAGGAGCGTCTGAACTTCATGGTCGGGGATGCCTCGGCAAAGCTCCTCATCGCCGACGCCGCACTGACGGAAAAGCTCAGCGAGTGGAACGGCGAGACTCTCTTCACGGAAGACATACCCTCTCTGCCCGACATAGCGGCAGATGAGAAAGCAAAGCTTTCCGAGGCGGCACCGAAGCCCGAAGACCTCTTCATCCTGCTCTACACGTCCGGCTCTACCGGAGTGCCCAAGGGAGTCATGCTCGAGCACCGCAACATCGCGGCGTTCTGCCGTCAGCACGTCGCCCGCATGGAGATAGACGAAAACAGCGTCGTTGCCGCATACGCAAGCTACGGCTTCGACGCGAACATGATGGACACCTACCCGACGCTCAGCGTCGGAGCGGAGCTCGTCATCGTTCACGAGGAGATCCGTCTCGATCTGCCCGCGATCCTTGAATACTATAAAGAACTGCGCGTGACTCACGCCTTCATGACAACTCAGGTCGGACGTCAGTTTGCAATGCTCTGCGACAGCCCGTACGTGAAGTTCATCTACGTCGGAGGCGAAACGCTCGTCCCCGTCACGCTCACGAACGGAGTAAGATTTATAAACATTTACGGCCCGACAGAGACGACAGTCTACGTGACCGCCCATGAGCTGAATGGAACGTACAAGCGCGTTCCCATCGGACGCACCGTGGAAAACGTAAGACTCTACGTTGCGGACAAAAACATGAGAAGACTTCCCGTCGGCGTTCCCGGCGAGCTCTGCGTCGCGGGACACCAGGTGTCGAGAGGATATCTGAATCGTCCCGAAAAGACAAACGAGGTATACGTCGATAATCCGTTTGAAACGGCGGAAGGCTACGGTCACGTCTACCGCACCGGAGACGTCGTTCGCCTGCTCCCGGACGGAAGCGTTGACTTCGTCGGCAGAAACGACGGTCAGGTCAAGGTCAGAGGCTTCCGCATCGAGCTGAGCGAGGTCGAGGAGATCGTCCGCCGATTCGAGGGGATCAAGGATGCAACCGTCGCGGCGTTCGACGCGCCCGCAGGCGGAAAAGAGATCGCCGCGTACATAGTCTCCGACGAGACGGTCGACATAAAGAAGCTGAAGGACTTCATCCGCGCGGAGAAGCCCTCCTACATGGTACCCGCGGTCATCATGCAGATCGAGCGCATCCCGCTCAATCAGAACCAGAAGGTCAACAAAAAAGCTCTGCCGAAGCCGGAGCTCGGCGCAGCCGACAGCGATGAGAATGAGGTCAAGGCCGGAGTCCTCACCGAATTCGAAGAGCAGCTTCTCGCCATCCTCAAGGACACGACCGGCATCGGTACGACGGACGTCACCACGGAGCTCGTGGCACTCGGTGTCACTTCGATCTCCGCGATCTCCTTCGTGACGGTAGTCGAAAAGAAGTTCGGCGTGAACGTTCCCGTGTCGAAGCTGCTTCACGGCGCTTCGATCATGGATATCGAAAATATGGTCGTGCGCTCGCTTCTGTCCGGCACCGGCACAAAGAAAGCCGAAGCCCCGGCAAAAGAGCGCGAAACACTCGACGAATATCCTCTGACGCAGTCGCAGCTCGGAGTCTACTACGAGAGCATGCAGCGTCCGGATACGACTCTGTACAACGTGCCGTTCTGCCTGAAATTCGACGGCATCGACAGCGGCAGGCTGAGCGACGCGATAGTGGAGGCAGTGAAGGCGCACTCCTTCCTCAACACCCACATCAAGACCGGAAAGACCGGTTTTATG
>JAKSPW010000229.1 GCA_024404435.1 Clostridia bacterium
CAGGGCACACAGCGGCGAGCTGTCGATCCCGACCGAGTTCTATAAGACGAAAGACATACATATCCACGTCCCCGAAGGCGCCGTTCCGAAGGACGGACCTTCTGCGGGTGTCACGATGGTCACCTCGATCGCAAGCGCACTGTCCGGCAGAACTGTCAGATGCGACACGGCGATGACGGGCGAAGTAACGCTTACCGGAAGAGTTCTTCCGATCGGCGGACTCAGGGAGAAGACGACCGCGGCGTATATCATGGGCATAAAGAGGGTAATAATCCCCGTGAGCAACGTGCCCGATCTCGAAAAGATCGATCCTCAGGTCAGAAGCGAGCTGAAATTCATCCCGTGCTCGCACGTTTCCGAGGTGCTTTCCGCGGCATTCACTCCCGACGGAAAAGAAAGTGCGCTTCCGCTTTCGGCTGACATGCCGAAAATGAAGGTCGGCACAAGTGCACGCTGGATCTCGACAACAAAAGGTTAAAAATGAAACTGAACTTAAATAACGCAGAACTGAAAATATCGGCAGGTCTTCCGAAACAGTTCCCGTCTGACAGAGTGCCTCAGGTGGCGTTTGCCGGACGTTCGAACGTCGGAAAGAGCTCGCTTATAAACTCTCTGCTCGGCAGAAAGTCGCGCGCGCGTGTCAGCGGCTCGCCGGGGAAAACGATCACGGTCAACTTTTACTCCGTGGACAAAAAGCTTTATCTCGTCGACCTGCCGGGCTACGGCTACGCAAAGCGGACGTTTGAAGACAAGAAAAAATGGTCTGCGCTCACGGACGGATATTTCACGAGAAACCCGAATATCGACCTCTTGAAGCTTACCGTTCAGCTTGTCGACAGCCGGATCGGTCCGACGGAGGACGATTACAACATGATCGGATATCTCGTCGAGACGAACTCTCCGTTCATCATCGTCGCAACGAAGTGCGACAAGCTCAACGCGACGGAAAAGAAAAAGATCACCGAAGCACTGGCAGACGACGAGCTGACGTCAAAAGCCGACGCCGTCATACTGTATTCGGCAGTTTCGGGAACGGGCAGAGAAGAACTCCTGAGGGAGATCATTTCACACGCAGAAAAGGAATAATTATGATACTTCACAAGAATTACGACATATCGAAAAGCGGACACCTCACGATAGACGGACTCGATGCAGTCGAGCTCGCACACGAATTCGGCACGCCCTCGATGTTTATTTCCGAGGATTCGGTGCGCGGGATGTGCAGGATGTATAAGGCTGCGTTTACAAAGTATTTCGGCGGCGCGTCGGCACCTGTGTACGCAGGCAAGGCGCTCTGCTTCAAGAGACTTTACGAGATAATGCGCGAAGAGGGAATGTACGCCGACTGCGTGTCGTCGGGAGAGCTTTCGACGGCCTCCAAGGCAGGCTTCCCGATGGAAAACGCTTTCTTCCACGGCAACAATAAGACGGATGCCGATCTCTCCTATGCCGTCGACCTCGGTGTCGGTCACATAGTCGTCGACGGTATCGACGAGCTTCTCGCACTTGAGGCGATCGCCGAAGAAAAAGACGTGAAGCAGAAGATCTTACTGCGCATCACTCCCGGAATCGACCCGCATACTCATAAGAAGATCATCACGGGCAACGTCGACTCCAAGTTCGGCTCAGCGATCGCAACGGGCGACGCCGACAGGATCGTGTCTCTCGCGCTTGAACTCGGACACATAGTACTTTGCGGCTTCCATTGTCACGTCGGCTCGCAGATTTTCGATATCGCACCGTTCAGAGACGCGGCAGACATCATGCTCCGCTTCATCTCCGACGTTAAATCAAAGTACGGATATACGGCGGAGATACTCAACATCGGAGGCGGATTCGGTGTCAGATATACCGAGGACGATCCCGAGATCGACTACGAAGAAAACGTCCGTCTGCTCGGCGAGGAGATCGATAAAACGTGCGGCGAGATCGGTCTTGACAAGCCCACGATCCTCATGGAGCCCGGCCGATCAATAGTTGCCGCTGCGGGAGCTACTCTTTATACCTGCGGCTCGGTCAAGGAGATCGAAGGCTTCAGAAATTACGTTTCCGTTGACGGCGGAATGACGGACAACCCGAGATATACGCTTTATTCGTCGCAGTATACTGTGCTCAACGCGTCGAACGCTGCAGACAAAGCTGATTTTGAATGCACTCTCGCGGGCAGATGCTGCGAAAGCGGTGACCTCCTCGCGGAGAACGTGAAGATCGCCGAGCCCGAAAGAGGCGACGTCATCGCCGTTCTCGTCACGGGAGCTTACAACTACTCGATGGCATCGAACTACAACCGCATCCCTCGCCCGCCGGTCGTCATGATCTCCGACGGAAAGCCGTACGT
>JAKSPW010000023.1 GCA_024404435.1 Clostridia bacterium
TCCTCCGAGCCTGAACATGTTCCTTCCGCAGAGGGAGATCATGAGCGAGAGGACCTCGGGAGACGCCGCAAGCGAGCTTTGCGCCATATGGCGAGAGAGCCACGAGACGAGCTTCGCTTCGCTCTGAAGCGGGAAGTCGACCGCGTTCAGCTTCTCTCTTATCGCCTTGAACGCGGCTGTCGGCTTTTTCTCCGTCCCCGCGTCGAAGCCGCCGGGCGCGACGCTGACGACGAGCACCGTGTCGGGAGAGGTCTTTATCTCTCCGTAAAGCTCGAGAAGCTCTTTTTTGTCTCCGTCGGAAAGCGAATTGTACGACGAGAGACGGACTCTGACGAGTCTTTTGTCCGCCATCATCGGAGGGGACGCGAGCGCGTCCGAGAGCGCGGCGGGAGAGAACGTTTCGTCGTCAAAGACCGTTTCGTTGAAGGGAGCGAGACCTTCGTCGGTAATGACGGCTTTTCTGATCTCTTTTTCGTAGTGCTCCTTCAGATAATCCTCTTCTCCGAAGAAGAAATATCCTCCGGCGGGCGACTTTACCGACGCCCTCAGTTCCTTTTCGGTCATACTCTCCCTCCTTTTGTCCGTTTGAGAATATAATACCATATTCCACGCGAAAATGCAATAAAAAAGCGCGGACGGTATATAAATTTAAGGTAATTTTCATTGACAAAACCGCACTTTGGATGTATAATGGATTTAATATGATGGTGTATTATCGAAAAGTGTTTGCCAAAAGCAGACCATAGCGAAAGGAAGAAGCGAAAAAATGATCAGAAGCATGACCGCATTCGGCAGAAACCGTTCTGTGAACGAGCGCGGTGACCGTGACATCACGGCTGAAATAAAGAGCGTAAACAACAGATTCCTCGACTGCACGGTAAAGCTCCCGAGGCAGTACAGTTATCTCGAGGAAAGAGTTAAATCATATATCTCCGAGCGCGGCATCACGCGTGGCAAGGTCGACGTTTTCATCGGCATCGACGTTCTCGAGGAAACGGGACTTGAGCTCTCTCTCGACACGGCTGCCGCAGAAAGCTACCTCGCATCTCTCAAGGCACTCAGAGATCAGTTCGGACTCAAGGACGACATCACGGTCATGACCGTGGCGCAGAACAGAGACCTGTTCCGCACACGCCGCGCGGAAGACGACGCGGAAAGAGACTGGAACGACGTGAAGGCCGTGCTCTCAAAGGCAGTCGACCTCTTCATCGAAGCGAAGGACAGAGAGGGAGAAGCTCTCGGCCGCGACATAGAGATAAAGATCGGAAACATCCGCGAAATGGCGGGACGCATCAAGGCGATCTCGGAAGCGAACATCGAAAAATACCCCGCGAAGCTCACCGCGCGCATAAAGCAGCTCCTCGAGGACTTCGACGTCGAGGTCTCCGAGCAGAGGATACTCACCGAAGCGGCGGTCTTCGCAGACAAGGCGGCGATCGACGAGGAGCTCGTCAGACTCGCCACCCACTTCGACAGCTTTTCCGAGATCATGACCTCTCCCGAAAACTCCGGCAGAAAGCTCGACTTCCTGCTTCAGGAGATCAACCGCGAGGCAAACACGATCGCATCCAAATCGGCAGACATCGAGATCGCCCGCATCGTCGTGGACGTAAAGGCTGAGATCGAGAAGATCAGAGAACAGATTCAGAATATCGAGTGATCGGAGAAAAGAATGAAGTTCATCAACGTAGGATTCAATAACATGGTATCCGCCGCGAGAGTCGTGGCTCTCGTGTCATCGGACGCCGCGCCCTCCAAGCGTCTCGTTCAGGACGCGAAGGATGCGGGCCGCGCGATAGACTGCACCTGCGGCAGAAAAACAAGATGCGTGATCATCACGGACAGCGACCACATCGTTCTGTCCGCGCTTCAGGCGGAGACCGTCGCCGCAAGGCTGAACGGCTCCGACGAGGAGGGAGAACAGAATGAATAAAGGTCTTATCTTCGTTATCTCGGGACCTGCCGGAAGCGGCAAGGGTACCGTCGTCGCCGCACTCCGCAAGCTGATCCCCGAGCTCGGCTTTTCCGTCTCCGCGACGACGAGAGCTCCGAGGCCCGGCGAGGTCGACGGAGAAAACTATTTCTTCGTCTCCCGCGACAGCTTCGAGGAGCTGCTCCGCAACGACGAGGTGCTCGAGCACACGAATTACTGCGGAAATATGTACGGCACGCTCAAATGCGAGGCAGAGAGGGTGCTCACCGAGGGCAGAGACCTCATCCTCGAGATCGAGGTGGAGGGTGCGCTCAACGTAAAGCGTCTGATGCCCGACGACACCGTGACCATCATGCTCATCGCGCCGGATCCCGAGGAGCTCGAAAAGCGTCTCCGCGGACGCGGCACGGAATCCGAGGAAGTCATAAAGAGCCGTCTCTCACGCGCCTCGGAGGAGCTGAAGCTCGCGCCGCAGTACGACTACGTCGTGACAAACGAGACCGGCAAGACGAAGGAATGTGCGGAAAAGATCCGCGGGATCATCGCCGCGGAGCATCAGAGATATTCCCGTATGCGTTCCGTCGTCGAAGAATATATTGCTTATAAAAAATAAAATAATATAACATCGCCCCATCGGGCACAGAAAGGATCACAATATGGTAAACCCGTCGCTTGCACAGCTCATGGAAAAGGAAAAAGTCAATCGCTACGCTCTCGTTATCGCAACTGCAAAGGCAGCCCGCGAGATCACTGACGAGTACGTCCGCGAGAGAGACTACGTCGAAAAGAACGGCGGAAAGGACGCCGACCGCGGTGTTGCTTCCGTCATCAACACGAAATACAGAGACGAAAAGGCAGTTCAGAACGCCATAGACGAGATCTACAGCGAAGAATACAGGATCGTCGGAGACACTCTTCCCGAAGGAATGGGCAAGACAGTCGAAGCCGACGAGCAGTAATCGCTTTTCAAAATGACCGAAGTCGCCGGAGTATACATTCTCGAGGCGCCGTACGCCATTGACCGTCTTTACAGCTACTACGTTCCGGAGGAGCTGAAAGAGTCGGTCGTGCCCGGAGCCATCGTCGAGGTCCCGTTCGGAGCGGGCAACAGAAGAATGACCGCGGCAGTATACGAACTCAAAGATGCAGCCGACAATGATGAGCTGAAGCCCGTGATGTCGGCTGCCTGCGTATATCCGCCGTATCTGTCGGGCGAGACGCTGAAGATCTGTTTGTTCCTGAAGGAGCACACACTGTGCACCTTCGGAGAAGCGGTCAGGTGCGTTCTCCCCTCCGCCGCCATATCGAAAATGGCGGAGTTTTATCGCGCCGTACCGGACGTAAAGCCCGCGGACGTCGAAAAGCTCGACGAGAAATCCGCATTCGTATATTCCGCGCTCGTGCAGTCGGGAAAGCTTTCGAGAGAAACGCTCAAAAACCGCTTCGGAGAAGACGTCGGCACGGTGCTGACGAAACTCGTGAAGACGGGACTCGTTGAAAAGCTCACCGATTTCAAAAAGGGCGGCAGCAACGTCAAAACGGAGTACTCCGCGTATCCGGCGGAGAACGCTCCCGACACGGTGTCAAAGCTCAGAAGCGAAAGGCAGCTCGTCGTTTACGACGCGGTGCTTGCCAGCCCCGGCATCACAAGAGAAAAACTGTCGACGGAAACGTCCCTCGATCCTCAGATAGTCCGCAGCGCGCTGTCCGCGCTCGAAAAGAAGGGGTTCGTGAGGCTCGAGGAAAAGCCCGTTTTCCGCGATCTGTATTCTCTCGGCGGAGCGCTTCCCGAATACCGCGGTGATTTCACTCTCTCGGGAGAGCAGCAAAAAGCTTACGAAAAACTGAAAGAACTTTACGAAGACGAAAAGCCGACGGCGGCACTTCTTCACGGTGTCACGGGCTCCGGCAAGACGAACGTCATCTTAAAGCTCATCGACGACGCGCTCGCCGACGGGCGTGGCGTCATCATGCTCGTGCCGGAAATCGCCCTGACTCCTCAGACCGTCGGGCGCTTCGTTTCAAAATTCGGCGAGAGGATCGCCGTCATACATTCGGCTCTCTCCGCGGGAGAGAAGTTCGATGCGTGGAGACGCATCCGCGACGGCTCGGCAGACGTCGTCATCGGTACGCGCTCCGCGATATTCGCACCCGTAAAAAATCTCGGGCTCATCGTTATCGACGAGGAGCACGAGCATACTTATAAATCCGACACCGACCCGAAGTACCTCGCTCACGACGTGGCAAGCTTCCGCTGCGGGATGACGGGCGCGACGCTCGTGCTCGCCTCCGCCACTCCGTCCGTCACGAGCTACTACAAAACGACGACCGGCAAATACGCTCTCGTCGAGCTGCGTGAGCGCTACGGCGGCGCGGAGCTTCCCGAGGTGGAGATATCGAATCTCCGCACCGAGCTGATGTCGGGCAACACCTCCCCGTTCAGCCGTGCGCTCATTTCCCGCATGAGTGAAGAGCTCGCCGCGGGCAATCAGACGATACTTTTCCTCAACAGGCGCGGCTACAACAGCGCGCTTTCCTGCCGTTCATGCGGAGAGGCGATCAAATGCCCGCACTGCTCCGTTACGATGACGTATCACCTGAGACGCGGAAGAAGCCTGCCGCACGACCGCGACCTCGGCGAGGGATTCCTCGACGTGAGGCGCGAGTCGGGCTACCTGCACTGTCACACCTGCGGCTACAAGGTCTCCGTCCCCGAAAAGTGTCCCGAATGCGGTGAAGAGCACTTCATGTTCACCGGATACGGCACGCAGCTCGCGGAGGACGAGCTCAAAAAGCTCTTCCCGAACGTGAGAGTCGCCCGGATGGATCACGACACCACGGGGAGCAAAGCGTCCTACGAGGCCCTGCTCTCCTCGTTCCGAGACGGGAGCGCGGACGTGCTTCTCGGTACTCAGATGGTGACCAAAGGTCACGATTTCCCGCACGTCACGACTGTCGGCGTGCTGAACGCCGATTCTTCCCTCTTCCTCGACGATTACAGAGCGAACGAGCGGACCTTCTCGATGATCACGCAGGTCGTGGGCAGAGCCGGCAGAGCCGACGAGCCCGGGATGTCCGTCATCCAGACCTACCGCCCCGAAAGCGACATCATCGAACTTGCCGCAAAGCAGGATTACAAATCGTTCTTCGAGCGTGAGATACGCATACGCCGGGAGCTGACCTTCCCGCCGTTCTGCGACATCGTCGTACTGACCGTCGCATCCGCAGACGAGGCTCGCCTCGCGCAGGCGTCGGTGAGACTGAGCGAGAGGATAAGAGAGCTCGTCCGAGACGAATACTCCGACGTGAAAGCCGTCATCTTCGGGCCCTTCGAGGCACCCGTCTACAAGGTGCAGAACGTGTGCCGCCTGCGGCTCGTCATAAAATGCCGTCTGAACAGGCGCACCCGCTCGATGATCTCGACCTTGCTCTGCGATTTCTCGAAGAGCTCCGGCAAGGGGAACTCGCTCGTGAGGATCAGCGCGGATTTCAATCCGACAAACATATAAACCCGAAAGGAAAAGTATAGATATGGCACTTTTGAATATAGTAAAAGAAGGAGACGAAACTCTCCGTAAGATATGCAAGCCCGTGCGCGAGATCACTCCCAGAGTCCTCACGCTTCTCGACGACATGAAAGAGACGCTCATCGACGCCGACGGAGTCGGACTCGCCGCTCCTCAGGTCGGTATTCTGAAGCGCATCGTGCTCGTGCTGAACGTCGAGACCGACGAGATGTACGAGCTCATCAATCCCGAGATCGTCTCCCGCGAGGGAGAGCAGAATGAAATGGAGGGCTGTCTCTCCGTCCCCGGCAAGTGGGCATACACCTCGCGTCCCGCAAAGGTAACGGTCAAAGCCATGAACAGAAACGGTGAGGAGGTCACCTATTCGGGTGAAGGACTCCTTGCACGCGCATTCTGCCACGAGCTCGACCACCTCGACGGCGTACTCTTTACCGACAACGCCGTGCACGTCCTCACGCCCGAGGAAGTCAAGGAGATCATGGAATGAGAGTTCTTTTCATGGGCACGCCCGACTTCGCGCTCGAGGTGCTGAAGGCCGTTTACGCCAAAGACGGAGTCGAGGTCATCGGCGCCGTGACGCAGACCGACAAGCCGAAGGGCAGAGGCATGAAAATGATCGCGCCTCCCGTCAAGGTCTTCGCCGAGGAGCACGACATCCCCGTTTTTCAGCCGACAACTCTTAAGGACGGTGCGTTCGAGAACGAGCTGAAGGCGCTCGATCCCGAGCTGATCGTCGTCGCGGCGTACGGGAAAATTCTTCCGCATTACGTCATAGCATATCCGAAGTACGGCTGCGTGAACGCTCACGCTTCCCTTCTCCCGAGATGGCGCGGAGCCGCTCCGATCAACCGCGCGATCATGGCGGGCGACACCGTGACGGGAGTGACCGCCATGTATATGGACGACGGGCTCGACACGGGAGACAAGATCCTCACCGTTGAGGTCCCGATCGGTGACGACGACAACGTCGGTGTTATTCACGACAAGCTCGCCGAGGCAGGCGGAAAAGCGATCTGCGGAGTGATCGACATGATCGTCTCGGGAAGCGTCACGAGGACTCCGCAGGAGTCCGACGGCGTGACCTACGCCGAAAAGATCACGAAAGAAGACTGCAGACTCGATTTTTCTCTCCCGTGCAGGGAGGTCTACAATAAGATACGCGGACTCGCACCGGTCCCGTGCGCCGTCACGACGACGGCCGACGGGAAGCTCCTCAAGATCACCGGAGCGAAGATGACCGACAAGGTCGCAAACGCCCTTCCCGGCACGGTCATCTCGACGGACGGCGGCGTGATCGAGGTCGCGCTCTGCGACGGCACGATACGGATCGACGGCGTGATCCCCGAGGGGAAGAGCCGCATGAGCGCCGCAGATTACATCAGAGGCAGAAAGATCGCGGTCTGCGACGTCCTCGGAAAATAAATCTGCTCCGTCAAAAGAAAGGATAATTCACAGTGTATTTTTACGGAATCGACACGTATTACCTGATACTCGTCCTTCCCGCGGTGATCTTCGCGGCATGGGCGCAGTTCCACGTTAATTCGACGTTCAGAAAATACTCGAAAAAAACCTCCGAAAACGGAATGACCGGCACCGACGCCGCAAGGCTGATCCTCACGCAGAACGGCCTCGGCCACGTCAGGATCGGCTCCGTCGCGGGAGAGCTCACGGACCACTACGATCCGCAAAGCGACACGGTCAATCTCTCCGAGAGTACCCGCGACGCGAGGAACGCCGCCGCAGTCGGCGTTGCCGCGCACGAGGCGGGACACGCGATACAGTACGCGGAGGGGTATCTTCCGATAAAGATCCGCCAGGCGATCATCCCCGCGACGAAGATCGGATCGTCTCTCTCGATGCCTCTCGTCATCGCGGGACTCATCTTCAGCTTCCGCGAGCTTGCGAACGTCGGCATCCTCCTTTTCGGGATCTCGGTCTTCTTCCAGCTCGTCACGCTCCCCGTGGAGTTCAATGCGAGCCGCCGCGCCGTCAAGGTGCTCGAGGGCTCCGGAATGCTCTCCGACGAGGGACTGCACGACGCGAAGAAGGTACTCCGCGCCGCGGCTCTGACTTACGTAGCAGCTCTGTTCGTGGCACTGATGAACATGCTGAGGCTCGTCATCCTCGTCAACGGCAACAGACGCAGAGATTAAAAAATGGCTGACAAAGTTCTCTCTCCCCGCGCCGCCGCGCACGCATCGGTTACGGCGGTGATGAAAAGCGGGAGATATTCAAATCTTGAGATCGACTCCGTTCTGAAGTCGAATGAATTTTCGGCAGATGCCGATCGTGCGCTTTACACAAGGCTCGTATACGGCGTCATCGAAAAGAAGATCACGCTCGATCACATAATCTCGCAATATTCCTCAAGAGACGTGAAGGACGTCGACCTGCCGACGCTTAACGCGCTCCGGCTCGGTGTCTATCAGCTCGTCTTCATGGATAAGATCCCCGATTTCGCGGCGGTTTCCGAGTCTGTCTCGACTGCTCCCGCAAAATCGAAGGGCTTTGTGAACGGCGTGCTCCGTTCCCTCCTGAGAGCGGACAAAAAGTATTCTCTGCCGGAGGGTGATTCGGCTGAAGATATGTCCGTCAGGTTTTCGGCAAGTGTCGAAGTCTGCGGAATACTTATAGACTCCTACGGTGCCGAGGCCGCGGAAAAGATCCTCGGCGCGCTCGCTCCCGGCAGGATCGATCTGCGGATAAACACGACGAAGATCTCCGTAAAAGAAGCGGAAGAGCTGCTCGGTACCGCGGCGGAAAACCCGTACCTGCCCGACGTTCTGTCCGTCACTACGCTCACGGAGGCGACAAGACGCGGGATCGGCGAAGGGCTCTGGTTCGTTCAGGACACGGCGTCCGGGATCTGCACGAAGGTCCTCGGAGCAATGCCGCACGAGCGTGTCGCCGACACGTGCGCCGCGCCGGGAGGCAAGACCTTCTCCGCGGCGATCGACATGGGAGGCGCCGGAGAGGTGTTCTCGTTCGATCTTCACGAAAACAAGCTTTCACTCATAAAAAAGACGGTGGAAAGGCTCGGACTTTCCTGCGTGGCCGTCGCCGAACGCGATGCGAGAGAGCCCGATCCGACTCTCTGCGGCACCTGCGACAGAGTGCTCTGCGACGCGCCCTGCTCCGGTATCGGCGTGCTCGCGAAGAAGCCCGAGATCAGATACAAGGCGGACGAGGGTGCCGCAAGGCTCCCCGGAATTCAGTACGACGTGCTCTGCGGTGCCTCGGAATACGTAAAGCCGGGCGGCGTGCTCGTCTACTCGACCTGCACGCTGAACAGGCGTGAAAACGACGAGGTCGTGAGCCGTTTCCTTTCGGAGCATCCGTGCTTCAGGGCGGTAGATTTCGAAGTCCCCGCGAAGAACGGAAAAGACCTCGTAAGTCACGGCGGAATGCTCACAATCTTCCCGCACGAGGCGGGATGCGACGGATTTTTCGTTGCGAAAATGATAAGAAATTAACGGAGGCACCATGGAAAAGCCCGACATAATGTCAATGACGAAGGAAGAGCTGAAGGACTTCGTCGTCTCGCTCGGCGAGAGCGCATACAGGGCGGGACAGCTCTTCCGCCGGATGCACACGGCGACTCCGATCGACGAAATGACCGATCTGTCCAAGGCGTTCCGCGAAAAGCTCAAAGAGAGCGCGGAGTACCGCCTTCCGACGATCGAGAAGAAGCTCGTCTCTAAGAAGGACGGAACGGTCAAATACCTTTTCGGGCTCATCGACGGCGAATGCGTCGAGAGCGTACTCATGAAATACGAATACGGCAACACGCTCTGCGTCTCCTCGCAGGCGGGCTGCAGGATGGGATGCAAGTTCTGCGCCTCTACCCTCTCGGGCAGAGTGCGAAACCTCACTCCCTCGGAGATACTCGGTCAGGTCGCGCTCGCAGCACGGGACTCGGGAGAAAGAGTCCACGGCATCGTGATGATGGGCATCGGCGAGCCGCTCGACAACTACGATAACGTGATCAGATTCCTGCACCTCGTCGGGGATGAGGGCGGTCTCGGGATCGGGATGAGACACATATCCCTCTCGACCTGCGGGATCGTGCCGGGGATCCGCAGGCTTGCCGACGAGGGCATCCCCGTGACGCTTTCCGTCTCTCTCCACGCATACGACAACGACAAAAGGCGCGAGATCATGCCGATCGCGAACAAGTACCCGATCGACGAGCTGCTCGCGGCGTGCAGATATTATTTCGACAAAACGGGCAGGCGCGTATCCTTCGAGTACACGCTGATCTCCGGCAAAAACGACACGCCGGAGGACGCGGCGGGACTCGCCTCGCTACTGAAAGAAAAAATGGGAGTCCCCTCCCACATCAACCTCATAATGCTCAACGAGGTCGAAGAAACGGGGCTCAAAAGTACCGGCAGACAGAGAGCCGCCGCGTTCGCGGACGAGCTGTGCCGCCGCGGTCAGAATGCGACAGTCCGGCGCAGGCTCGGAGGCGATATCGACGCCTCCTGCGGTCAGCTCAGACTCAACCGCAACAGAGAAGCCGGCAGATAAATTTTCATGTTTTTCTTTACACTTCGCCGAAGGTATTGTATAATAAAGAAAACGACAGCAAAAGAAGAACGGTAAGGCAGGTGATCGAATGTTTTTCTTCGGGGAAACCGACATCGGTAAAAGACGTGTCGTCAACCAGGACAACTTCAGGATAAAAGAATACTCCTCCGACGTACTCGCCGCCGTCGTCTGTGACGGAATGGGAGGCGCCAGAGGCGGTGGCGTGGCAAGCTCGCTCGCCGTGTCGGCCTTTATGGACGCGCTCGACGAGGAAAGCACTCTCTTCACCGAAAACCATTCGGATGACGGAGCCGACGAAGCGATAAGCGATCTTCTCCGCCGCGCGGTGACTTACGCCAACGACGCGGTGTTCGCCGCATCGGAATCCGCGGACGAGCTCTCCGGCATGGGAACGACTCTCGTCGCGACGCTCGTCACACCGCGCATGGTCTACACGGTGAACGTCGGTGACAGCCGGATGTACGTCTGCTCAAAGGGAGACCTCACGCAGATCACCCGCGACCACTCTTACGTGCAGTATCTCGTCGACATCGGCAGGATCACCGCCCGCAAGGCAAAGCGCTCTTCAAACAGAAACATAATCACGCGCGCCGTCGGAACGGAAAGCTCCGTTGAGGCGGACGTGTTCACAACTCCCCGTGCGGACGCAAAGGCTCATACAGTCGCCCTCCTCTGTTCGGACGGTCTCTCGAACATGCTCGAGAGCCGCGAGATCGAATCCGCGCTCAAGAGCACGGAACAGAGTCCCGAAGCACTCAAGCGAACAGCCGAAAGGTTCATCTCCGTCGCCAACGAGAGAGGCGGAAGTGACAACATCACGGTAGTCATTCTCGCCATCTGACGAGACATTCTGAGAAAAGGCACGGCGGCAAAGCCGCATTGATTGGAGTATAATGGAAAATTACGAAAAATACATCGGACAGGTGTTCGATAACAGATACAGGATCGACGCACTCATCGGAGTCGGCGGAATGGCTGTCGTATATAAGGCAGTCGACCTTCTCATGCGCCGTATCGTGGCGGTGAAGATCCTCCGCGACGACATTTCGCAGGACGACGCGTCGGTAAAGAGATTCATCAACGAGTCGAAGGCCGTCGCGATGCTTTCGCATCCGAATATCGTGAATATCTACGACGTGTCGGTCAGAGACAACGTCAAGTATATCGTCATGGAGTACATCGAGGGCATCACGCTCAAGAACTACATGACGCGCCGTGAGGTGCTCAGCTTCAAGGAGACGCTCGGCTACACGATGCAGATCCTGAAGGCTCTCGACCACGCGCACAAAAAAGGGATCGTTCACCGTGACATCAAGCCGCAGAACATCATGCTCCTCAGGGACGGCGTCATCAAGGTCATGGACTTCGGCATCGCAAAGCTCCCGAACGCCGAGACCGTCACGATGACGGACAAGGCGATAGGAACGGTTTATTACATCAGCCCCGAGCAGGCAAGCGGCGAGGAGATCGACGCGAGAAGCGACCTTTATTCCCTCGGCGTGCTCATGTACGAGATGTGCACGGGCAAGCTTCCCTTCGACGCCGACTCTCCCGTTTCCGTCGCTCTGATGCAGGTCAACGACACGGCGAAATCGCCGAAGGAATATAATCCGAAGATCCCCACGGGACTCGAGCAGATCATCATGCGCGCGATGGAAAAGGATCCGTCCGCGAGATATCAGAGTGCCGAGCAGATGCTCGACTGCCTCGAAAAACTGCGCGAGAACCCCGCGATCGTCTTCAAGCCGAAGATGTCCGAAAAGATCCGCGGTATCTTCACGAAGAAGAAGCCCCTCGGCAAGGTGAGTCACTCGATGCTGCCGATAATCCTCGGAGTATTCTCCGCCTTCTTCATCGCGCTCGGCATCTGCGGAGTCTATCTCTACACCAACGTCTTCACGAAAAGCTCCATCAACGA